>CAZXYA010000573.1:0-1725 GCA_964644655.1 uncultured Saprospiraceae bacterium
AGAGAGCTGGAACAACTAGAGACGGCAAGATTGAAAGAATTGGATGAAACTAAATCAAAATTCTATACCAATATCACGCATGAATTCCGAACACCATTGACCGTCATCTCAGGTGTCTCTCAGCAAATAAAGGTGGAATCTTTGGAGCAAGACAAAATGGTCATAAAAAGGAATAGTGACCAACTGCTTAATTTAGTAAACCAAATGCTGGATTTAAGAAAATTAGAATCTGGCTTGATGAAAATTGAAAATACACAAAGTGACCTCATAAAATATCTACGCTACCTCACAGAATCCTTAAAAAGTTATGCCCAACAACAAGGGATAAATATTCATTTTTTAACAACTGTGGATAAATTAGTTATGGATTTTGATGCTGAGAAAATAGCGCGTATCCATGCCAATTTATTATCCAATGCCATAAAATTTACGCCGAAGGAAGGAGACATCTACCTTCAAATTTCTAAAGAAAAATTGGGCGCTGAAAAAGATAGCTTATTATTAGCTGTAAAAGATACTGGAGTAGGAATTCCAAAAGATAAGCTGGATTTTATTTTTGACCGGTTTTACCAAGTTGATGATAATCCTACTCGAGAGGGTACTGGTATCGGATTAACCCTAGTATCGGAATTAATCAAGGCGATGGATGGCACCATTGCCGTTTCCAGTACGCAAGGAGAAGGGACCACTTTTAGCATTACACTTCCAATCACTAATCTAGCTCCTTTGGAAACAGATGTGCTGCAACAAAAAACTAATGAGTTGTCTATGGTAGAAGCAGCTGGATCTGCCACTCAATTGGAACAGTTATTAGATCAGACGACAACCAAAGACGAAGATCGCCCATCCGTACTAATTGTAGAAGACAATGCAGATGTTATTCATTATCTCCTCGCTTGTTTGAAAGAAACGTATAATATTGCGATTGCGATGAATGGAGAAGAAGGAATTGAAACGGCTATTGAAAATTCTCCTGACCTTATTATTAGTGATGTAATGATGCCCATCAAAGATGGTTTTGAATTGTGCCAAACTTTAAAAACGGATGAACGGACGAGTCACATCCCCATCATTTTGCTAACTGCTAAGGCAGACATCGAATCTCGTATAGAAGGTTTAGAAAAAGGAGCAGATGCCTATTTGAGCAAACCTTTTCACAAAGAAGAATTGCTGGTCCGATTAAAAAATCAGTTGAAGTTACGTCAAAAATTACAAGCCCGATATGCTCAATTTGCCGACGCTGGAACTGTTGAAGATATGGGAGAGACTATAGACCAAAACGAGATGGAAATCAACTTGGATTTTGAAGATGCTTTTTTACAAAAAATAAAAGCATTGGTAGAAAAAGATTTGTCCGATGCGGAACTTAGCATGCCACAACTCATGCGTGGATTAGGCATGAGCCGCAGTCAGATTTTTAGAAAAGTAAAAGCCCTTACTGGACATTCTCCTTCCGTTTTTATTCGAGATATTCGATTATTTCATGCTCAAAACCTCCTTAAATCCTCCGATTACAATATCTCCGAGGTTGCTTATGCCGTCGGATTCACCAGCCCTGGTTATTTTTCTGATGTTTATTTAAAAAAATTTGGACAGCGCCCAAATGCGACTCGCAAATAGTTGATTGTTAGATATTTATACCTAAAATACTCTTTCGAAATGCAACATAATCAGTAATATTTTTTCCTTCCTGCATCATAATCAGCATTCTTTGCAACATAATTG
>CAZXYA010000573.1:1825-5892 GCA_964644655.1 uncultured Saprospiraceae bacterium
AAAATCTTGATATAATGAGTGACACTAAAATAAAGGAAAATAATAGAATAATTGGCATCAAAGAAAGCCCAATTTCTTGGAGAGAAAGAGAATTGCTAACAGCAGCAGAGATTCATTTATTTGATGGCATTGATATTCCTTTAGTGAAATATCTGGTATCCTGTTTTCCACAATTAGCGGATTCCAAAAATAAACAGTCCTTACTAAAGATTGATCAAGTATGGAATTTCCAGACTGCTGCTTATCATTTACAAAAGCAAGCATGGAAGGAGGCGGCGGCGTTAAAAACAACACTAACAGCAACTATTCCATTTAAAGCAGCCAGAATTTATGAGCAAGAAGCGCAACGAAACCTAGGAGGCGTTTTTTTATCGGAACATAAATTCTGGGAGACCTTTTACAAGCGGCAGCGGAAAGAAAATACCAAACCTATGGTGGCTATTGACGCCCTTTATTTTCTTTCAAATTGCCAAGACCAGATTACGCATCAATTATTAATCCAAGCTTTTAAAAATATTATGGAAGGGTATTATCAAAATTTTCAAGGCAAAAAAAGCTGTTTTGAAAATGCCAAAAGACTTTTGTTGGAGCTACCAACTCCTAAACTACAGACTTGGCTCAATCAACAACTAAGCAATGATAATAACCTCACAGAAAAAATAAGTTAGCTAATAAGATTTGAATTTAGAATGACTAGTGCTTTGTTTCTAAAGTTCGCGTTAGTTTTATTACGGGGTGGCTTCCCGTCACCCCGTAATTTAATAGATTGAATTTCAATGATTTAATTCACGAGGTAACGGGAAGTTACCCCGTGAAATCGCTCCGAATTAGTAATCGAAATTTTTGAAACATAGCACTAGCACTTAGCTTTACCATTAAATGCTTCGAGTTAATTAGACAAATCATCCTTCAAAACTAAACTAATTAAAATGGAAAAACTTTCTATTACGCATAAATTTTTTTACGGATTTGGGTTTGCCTCCAGAGGAATTAGGAACGGCTTGTTCACCTTGTTTGTATTTTTTTATTTCAATCAAGTGCTAGGATTAGATGCAAAATTAGCGGGACTTTCTTCGTTAATTGCTTTAGTTTTCGATTCGATTTCCGACCCTTTAGTTGGCGTGGTTTCAGATAAATGGAAATCTAAAAAATGGGGGCGCCGACATCCTTTTATGTTTGCATCTGCGTTACCCTTAGGCTTATTTACTTATCTTTTATTTGCTCCACCAAGCCACTTAAATGAGATGGAATTATTCTGGTGGCTAACTGGATTTTCCATTTTGCTCAGAACAACCCATACTCTTTTTGTCATACCCGCTATTTCTTTAGGTGCTGAATTAAGTACAGACTATAAAGAAAGAACCACTATTCCAGCTATTAGAATATTGTTTGATGCGTCGTTTTCCCCAATAGTCATGATTATTGGCTACACTTTATATTTTGTACCAACGGAGGACTATTCAAATGGATTGTTAAACAAAGCAGCCTATCCTTCCTTTGCGCTGTTATGTGCGATTGTAATGGTGCTTACTATTTTTATAAGTACCTGGGGCACTAGACATTTAATTCCCCATTTACCTAAGGCTTCAACAAATCAAAATCAATTAAGCACCATTCAATTATTGAGTAGTTTAGGGAATGCGATAAAAATGCCTTCTTTTCTTAGTTTGGTCTTATTGTCCATGTTCCTCTTCGTTAGCTTAGGTGTTGGAATCGTTTTTTTCCCCTATTTGTGTCCCTATTATTTTGGTTTATCCGCACAAGAGATGGGATTAGTGCCAATCGCTTCAGTTATTGGTGGGGTCTTTTCCTTATTAATCGCTCCAAGGTTAGGAAACAAATTGGGTAAAAAATGGGCGATTATTTGGGCGACTGCCCTTGCAGGTATATTTTTTACCTTACCCTGCAATCTTAGAATTTTAGGTTTTTTTCCAGAAAATGATAGTCCCTACCTATTAATAACGTTTATCGCTTTTTTAATGGTTGGCTATGCCTTCACATGGATTTCTCTTAGTCTCGCAAGTTCAATGATGGCAGATGTAGTCGATGAATTTGAGCTATTATCTGGTAAACGCCAGGAAGGTTTATTTTTTTCTGTCATGTCTTTTGCAGAGAAAACGACCACTGGTATTGGGTCTTTTATAGCAGGCTTATTATTAAGCTGGATTGCTTTTCCCACACAGACGGATATAGCCGATATTCCTGCTGCTGCTATAGATGGCTTAGGCTTAGTCTGCGGTCCTATTCTTCTAGGACTTTATCTTTTTTCGGTGATTTTCATTTTCTTTTATCCCATTACTAAAGAACGATATCAGGAGATTCGGGCTGTTTTGGATACACCAACAACAAATAGGTCAATGCCTGAAGCGAGTTGATGTGTTCGATTCACCAGTACTGGCTATTTTGCTGATGTTTATTTTAAAAAATTTGAATAACGCCTAAATGCGACTCTCAAATAACTGGTTATCAAATATTTATGCCTAAAATATCTTTTTGAGATGCAACATAATCAGTAATAATTTTTCCTTCCTGCAACATAATCAGCATTCTTTGCAACATAATTGGAAGTCCTAAAGGGCCTGCTACCTGCATCTTTGTGTCAACAATTATTTAATAAACCTCTTACAAAAATCTTGATATAATGAATTATTCTAAAAAATATAAAATAATGAAAAATCTACTTCTTATAACTGCTTTCTTATTCAGTATTATGGTAGTCTTTGCACTACCCTCCAACGACAATTTAGCGGATGTAACCCGCTCTAATTCTCCCAATGATAGACCCCTCACCTCTGAGGTGACAGGTAGTACCAGCGGTAATAATGCGGACGATGTTCGATTAGGCGCTTATACGGATAGGGGACATCAATTGACAACAGTCAGTGACAATGGAGCAGGGTTCGGAGAAAGTCAAACCATTTGGGTAACCCCTGACACTACATATTCTATTCGGGTGATTTTGAAAATGGGATTTATAATATGCTTGTTGAGCTTGATGGCTTGGGCAAAAATAGTCGGCGGATGACCTATCAACAAAAAACCACAAGCATTAATTAGTGAATGAAAACACTTATCGTTTGAGTGTAAAGAATTAGAGTCCTTTTGTCTAGTATTAAGAAAACTTAGGTTTTCGCTTTTCTAAAAATGCTTGTACCCCTTCTTGTCCATTGGCAGCACCTGCTCGTTCAGAAATAGCTCGCCCTTCCAATTCCATTTGGGTTTCCAAACTATTGTCAAAACTGCAAAGCAATAATTTTTTAACCACTCCAAAAGCATCTGTTGGGCCTTTGGCTAATTTTTGTGCCAATGCCATCGCTGTTGTTTGCAATTCGGCATCTGGTACAATTTGATTAATCAAGCCCCAAGTTTCTGCTTCTTGTGCAGTCAATCGCCGATTAGTAATCATTAAATCCATTGCTTTTCGCATGCCTACCAAACGAGGTAAATAATAAGTTGAACTACCATCTGGGCTCAATCCTGCAGCCGTATAAGCCATCGTAAATTTGGCAGATTCGGCAGCGATGACAAAATCTCCTGTAATGGCAATACTAAATCCTGCTCCTGCTGCCATCCCATTGACGGCTATAATAAATGGTTTTTCCATCCGAGCAAAAGTAGAAGTCGCTTTATGCAAATCATCTGCCATTCCTTTTATTTTGGCGGCTGCTTTGCTTGGCTCTCCTCCAACCGCTTTTAAGTCGCCACCTGCACAGAACATTTTGCCCTTGGCAGTCAATATAACACAACGAATCGAGTGGTCTTTATCACAATCTAAGGCGGCAGCGGCTAATTCTCTTGCCAAAGTAGGATTAATCCCATTTGCTGCTTTGGGGCGATTTAAAGTGACAATCGCTATATTGTCTGTTTTGGTTAAGTTAATGGTTTCAAATTTTTCCATCTGTTTTATTTTGATAAATGATAAATTATTATTTCTGCCCATCTAGTACAGTGTAACAAAAGTTATTTTATATTTCGCCTCGCCGCCTTCGGCGGCCTGGCAGGGGATTTTAAGGGGGCTGTATCAAAACATAAAATTCAAAATGAACCACAAAATTTATTTACCATTT
>CAZXYA010000574.1:0-5886 GCA_964644655.1 uncultured Saprospiraceae bacterium
CCGTAATTTCAGACAAATAGCGCACTCTAGCAGGTGGAATAATGTATTGCTTTTTGCTTTCCCCTTCCGATAGTTCTCCTCCTTTTGTTGGGAATAACCGCTGCATTAATTCATTAAATAAAGCATTTACCCCTGGGTCATTAAACTGTGAAGCTATCGAGCCATAAACAGGCATCGTTTCTGTCGGTTTGTCCCATAAATCGTGATTCCGTTGGAATTGCTTTTTGACATCTCTTAAAGCATCTTGCGCCCCTCTTTTATCAAATTTATTGATGGCAATCAAATCGGCAAAATCTAGCATGTCAATTTTTTCCAATTGCGATGCTGCCCCAAATTCGGGCGTCATCACATACATGGATAAATCTGCGTGGTCTACGATTTCAGAGTCTGATTGACCAATACCCGAAGTTTCCAAAATAATCAGGTCGAAGCCTGCATGTTTCATAATGGAAATCGTACTGTCAATATGTTTATTTAAGGCTAAATTATATTGTCGAGTCGCTAAAGACCGCATAAAAACTCGATCATTAGAAATCGAATTCATCCGAATTCTATCGCCTAATAAAGCACCGCCTGTTTTCCGCTTAGATGGGTCTACCGAAATAATTCCCAAAGTCTTTTTTGGAAATTTATTCAAATACCGCATCACCAATTCATCGACTAAACTAGATTTTCCTGCGCCGCCTGTTCCTGTAATCCCTAAAATGGGTGTTTTGGAGTCCTTAATTTTTTCTTTTAAATCGGCTAACCATTGCACGTTCTGCTCTGGATAATTTTCTGCTGCCGAAATCAACCGAGCAATACTAGTCGTATCCTTTTTAGGTACCCGTTTTAATTGCCCATTCAAAGATTGCCCAATTGGATAATCCGACTGTTTTAACAGGTCATTTATCATGCCCTGCAAGCCCATTTCTCGACCATCATCAGGTGAATAAATACGAGCAATACCATAGTCATGTAACATCTTGATTTCTGATGGTAGAATTGTTCCTCCACCGCCACCAAATAATTTAATATGTCCAGCCCCTTTTTCCTTCAATAAATCATAGGCATACTTGAAAAATTCATTATGCCCGCCTTGATAAGAAGTAATCGCAATACCTTGTACATCTTCTTGAATTGCCGCATTGACAATTTCATGTACTGGTCGATTATGCCCTAAATGAATCACCTCGGCACCAGACCGTTGGATGATTCGCCGCATGATATTAATAGCCGCATCATGACCGTCGAAGAGCGACCCCGCAGTTAATATTCTTATCTTATTTTTTGCCTTGTATGGCGCAATTTTTTCCATAATCTTGATGATTGTGTAATTCGTGAATTTTTGAAAAACTTTTGCGGAGTTTTGTACTTGTCCGTCATCTAAGATGACAATTATTGATTTTTAATAGTCGAATTTAATTGCACAATTTATCATTCTTCATTCCCCACCGTCGCATTCAGTATATATTGCAAAACCCTATGCGACCTTCGTTGTCCATAACCTTGTCCATAAGCAGAGGACATTGTGGTTACTACCATATTCAATTCAGGAACAATAAAAATTTTATTCCCACCATTACCAGAAGCAAAGTAATAGTCAATTGTTTGCCCTTTAATTTCCATTTTTGCGATATACCACATGTAACCATAGCCATGTGCAAAAGGGTCATTATCGGTAATGTCAAATCTTTTTTCAACCGACTTTTTGACAAAAGCTTTGGATAAAATTTGCTGTCCATTCCATTTGCCATCATCCAACATTATTTGACCTAATTTGGCTAAATCTCTAGGTTGAAAATAGAGATTCCCCATCCCTGTATTTCTGCCTTTGGGCGATTTTTGCCAATAAAAATCTTTGATGCCAATTGGCCCAAAAAGATTTTCTCGGGCAAAATCTTCTAGTGTTAATCCTGAAGTATTTTCAATGATGCTCCCTAGTAAAAAAGCCACCGCAGAACTATATGCCCAACGTTCCCCCGTTTTAAAATCCATTGGTAAATCCAAAACAAATTTCAAAAAATCTTCCTCATCCGTCATATATCCCTCTGCGCCTGGGGAATCATTTTGATAATCATCGGAAGCTAATCCAGAAGACATTACGAATAAGTCTTCGACTGTAATAGCGGATTTTTCCGCACTTGGATTTTTGATGGTTTTATATGCTGAAAAAAAAGAGACTACTTTGTCTGTTGGTTTAAATAACCCTTTATCCATCGCCACGCCTGCCAACATCGAGGTAATAGATTTTCCAGCAGACCGTATATCGTGAATATTCGTCCGCCAAAAGGAATTAAAATATTCTTCCATGACTAATTTACCATCTTTGGTGACCATGATGGCTCTAAAATCTGGATGTTCTTCGTTTCTGATGTAGGTAAAAAAATGACCTAAAGAATCTTCATTGATGTCTACGGATGCAGGATTGGTAATCGTCCAACCATCCTTTAAATCTGGGGCATTATTCCATGTGCTTGTGTTTTGTGCGGTACAAGCAGTTAGGAAACAAAGGCAAAAAAGAAGGATAATAGAAAAATGCTTCATGTTTTTGAATGTTGTTAATGATGCTAAATGGACGTGCTAGGAGGATGCACCAACGGATTTGAACAGATTGAACGGATAGTGGACTGATTTTTTTTAAGTGCGATGCTGGACATCTGTCCTTCCTCCGCTCAATCTGTCTGAATCTGTTGGTGCAATCTCGTCTGCTTTGCAGTTCACATCACAAAATAGTCCTCTAACCCGTTGTGCTAGTTATTTTAAAAATTAAAACATTGATAATCAAACATTTATAAAAATAGATGCCAATTTTAAACGTCTGAGAATCATTTAGAATACCTTAAATTAATCTTGTACTTCTTCTATATGAATCTCAACGACTTAAAATTCTTGCTAAAAAAATAGTTTGCTGATTATCAGTATTTTACAAAAGAATCTAACTAGCACAGGGCGTTCCTCTAGGACTTTTTTATTCGTTCATCCTCCTAGCACGTTAATAGCTACCTTTTAATTACTAGCCATCAAAGCTTGTTTTGCTTGTTTAGCTGCTTTGTTCTTTTTATAAAAATCACTAAATAAAGCACGGGATATTATCAATTTCATAATTTCATTCGTCCCACCATAAATTCGAGTAACCCTAGCTGCTGCATAACTTCTAGCCACTTCATATTCCCAAATAAAGCCATAACCACCATGTAATTGCAAACATTCATCGACTACCTTACTAAACATTTCTGTTGCCTTTAATTTTGAAATAGACCCTTGTACAGCGGTTAGTTTATGGTCTTTTTGTAGGATTGTACAATGGTCAATAAAACTTTGGTAGACTTGTACTTCTGCGGCACAATCAGCTAATTTAAATTGCGTATTTTGGAATTCTGCAATTGCTTTTTTGAAGGCACGTCTTTCCGTAACATATTGTAAAGTCTTGTCCAAAATACCTTCTGCACTACCAATAGCCTCAATGCCAATACCCAAGCGTTCTCTTGGCAATTCTTGCATCATGTATTTAAAACCCATGCCTTCTTCTCCCAATAGATTTTCTTTAGGCACTTTCACATTATCAAAAAATAACTCACAAGTATCTTGTGCTTTTGAGCCGATTTTATCAAAAGGTTGCCCTGTCGTAAATCCCTCTGCACTTTTTTCAATCAATAATAGACTAATCCCTTCATTCGGCATTCCTTGATTGGTTCGTACTGCACAACAACAAAATTCACAGACAAAGCCATTGGTAATAAACGTCTTAGATCCATTGACCAAATAATGGTCGCCCATATCGGTCGCCGTCGTTTTTAAAGACTTTAAATCCGACCCTGCACTTGGCTCGGACATACCAATACTCCCAATCCATTCGCCAGTCGCCATTTTGGAAATAAATTTCTGTTTTTGCGCTTCCGTCCCATATTTATTAATGTATGGGGCGACTATATCTGAATGTACTGCAATCCCAAAATCCAAGCCTTGGTAGCGACATCTTTCCAAGACCAAAGCGGCAAAACTAAAATCTAATCCACCGCCGCCATATTGCTCGGGCATATCCATACACAAGAAGCCTTGTTCTCCCATTTTTCGCCAAAAAGATTTAGGCACCATCTTATTATTCTCCCATTCTTCATAATGTGGATGCACCTCTTTTTTGATAAATTCATCTAAGGCAGCTTGTAGCATTTGGTGTTCTTCGGTGTTATAGGCTTGTCGTGGAATGGCAATTTCTGAATACATAATTAAAATGATGAATGATGAATGATGAATTCTAAAATCCTGAAAGGATTGAATCTGAATAGCACCGTATGCAATGCGGTGGTCGTAATAATCCTGGCGAAATCTTCTAACTCTGGAGGAGTTGAACATGAATTGTCACGTTCAACCCTATTCAGGGTTGGGGGTAAATGGTTAACCTATTTTTCCACGGATTTACATCCGTGGCTATTCGTGTTGAATCCCATTCGGGATTCTATGTAATTATTTAAAGCATTTCAAACTCGATATTTCAAGTCGCTAGACTAGGAATGATTATCTCATTATCTCCAGACGACTGTTGAAAATTTTAAATTATGCCGTTACTTCTTCCGTCTTAGGCTCAATAGGTAAATAAATTTTCCCTTTAATAGCACTTCGAGAAATAACCATGCGTTGAATCTCGGAAGTTCCTTCATAAATTTGCGTAATCTTGGCATCTCGCATCAAGCGTTCGACGTGGTATTCTTTTACAAAACCGTAACCGCCATGAACTTGTACGGCTTCTACCGTCACTTCCATTGCTACCTCGGAGGCATATAATTTAGCCATAGCAGCAGCCGTCGCATAGTCCATTTTTTGGTCTTTTAACCAAGCTGCTCGATAGACCAACATTCTAGCCGCTTCTATTTTGGTTTTCATGTCTGCCAATTTAAAGGCAATGGCTTGGTGTTTATTAATTGGCTTGCCAAAGGTTTTTCTTTCATGCGAATAAGCCAAGGCCAATTCATAAGCCCCTGCGGCAATTCCCAAAGCTTGTGCGGCAATCCCAATTCGACCACCATCTAAGGTTTTCATGGCATAAGTAAAGCCAAAGCCATCTGGCCCAATTCTATTTTCCTTCGGTACTTTTACATCGGCAAACATCACCGAAGAAGTATCCGAAGAACGAATCCCCAATTTATCTTCTTTGATGCCGGTACTTACCCCTGGCCAATCTGCCTCTACAATTAGACAATTGATTCCCTTATGTCCTTTTTCCACATCCGTATGGGCAATTACTACATAAGTACCTGCTTTTTTACCATTGGTAATCCAGTTCTTTGTCCCATTTAATAAATAATAATCGCCTTTGTCTTCGGCAGTTGTTTTTTGACTAGTCGCATCACTTCCTGCTTCTGGTTCTGATAGACAGAAAGCACCAATCGTTTCGCCAGTCGCTAGTGGTGGAATATATTTAGCTTTTTGTTCTTCCGTTCCAAACGCCTCAATACCATATAAGACCAAGGAATTTTGTACCGACATACAAACCGATACGGAATTATCAATTTTAGAAATTTCTTCCATCGCTATGGCATAGGAAACCGTATCCATTCCAGAACCGCTATATTGTGGGTCTACCATCATGCCCATAAAACCCAATTCGCCCATCATTTTGATTTGCTCGGTGGCATGGGTCATATTGGAATCTCTTTCGATTACGCCTGGTTTGCATTCATTTTGCGCAAAGTCTCTAGCGGCATTGCGTATCATTATTTGTTCTTCTGTTAGTACGAAATTCATATTTGTGGTTTTATTTATTTGTGTGTATGATTTTTTAATTGTTTTTTGCTTTTAATAATGCTTTTAGTTCTTCTTCAGTTGGTAAAACAGTTTTATATTTACTCGCGAATATTTGCTCATTTCCTTCTGGTAAAGTGTATTCAACGACCGCTTCACTTTTGT
>CAZXYA010000575.1:0-5866 GCA_964644655.1 uncultured Saprospiraceae bacterium
ACAATCAATAAGTTGCAATTTTAAAATGTAAAGTTATTTTTGAACCGTTCCAAAGAAGCTAAATACTACTTTTCCTTATTCTTCAATCTGAAAAAAACGGGTAGTTGTACCAATCGTCTTAATGGTAGCTCGGTTCACGCTCTGTCCTCCCCGACTATCATCTTGATAAGAAATCGCTAATATTTGCTCAAAAGGATGTAAATTTTCTTCTCCTCTAGTACGAGCGCCTCTGTGATTAATGATACTGGATAGATCTAAAGGTTGATCGGTACAGATTAATTTTAGAGTTTCGTTGCCAAGTGGTGCTCCAATGCCAATTAGATAATCCGTTAAATAAGTAGCGCCTGGCTGTAGATAGAAATCTTCTGCGGTATAATCGGTGTTACCTCCTGGAATCACTAAGTTGATTTGATTATCTGGTTGAATATCTATTAAGGAAAAATAGGCAGGCTTCGTACCATTGTTCGTAATGGCTAACTGAATATCGGAGCCAACTTTTAACCTATTCGCAGTCAAAGGACGTAATTGATTAATGGTCGTAGCAGCTTTGCCAGTTGTATTTAATAAAATTTGTAAAGAAAATTGATATTGACTATTTTGACTATTATACCCTCTTAGATATTTTCCTTGCGCAAATCCTTTGATTGCTTGGAGTAATTCGTAATCAATTATTTCCGACTGGGTAGAGGTGGACCATAATTCCATACCATCGGCTGTTAAGAGGCTTAGTTCTGTATCTGCTGCATTTGTTAACACATATAAATCGGGCTGTTGCTTATTTTCTTGGATAAAACGATTATTTCTAAGTGGAGCTATTGCCGCTGCCCATTGGCTATTGGGAAGAACATTGAAATGAACATAAGGTCTTAAGTTGATGGGAGATTTATTTTCAATACGTACTTGAATGATTTCGTCATATGCTTTTTGTAGTGGTTGTTTCAATTGTATAATAGAGCTTGTTAAATCTGCGGTAGTGACATAGCCTGCATTAATAGTTTTTTGGCGATCAATAGAGTAAACCGTAATTTCACTATTTTCAAAAACACCGATAAGTGTGCCTATACTTGCTTGAATGGTAGTAGCGCCATTATCTCCTGTTGCTGGGTAGCGAAGGGCTGTTGGGCTAAGATGGGTATTACTAAAAAGTAAGGTGTTTTTAGGCCCTTCCCATTGTGGGTTTTGCCTTGGTTTTAAGGCTTTGGTTTTTAATTTGATACGTTCAAACAACTCCTCAAAAGTCATAGGATTGGTAGCCTTTGCTAATAAAGTAGCAAAGGCATAAGTCAACGTGCCTACTGGTTGGAATTGATCGTCCCGAGATTGATAATTCGCTTCATTAGCACTTGCACCAAAGAAACTCGCCATTGGTGCTAAGTTCGCGCGAAGGCTACTATTGCCAACGTTCATAGAGGCTTCTTTTGCCTGTAGCGTATAATCAATAGTATATGTTTTGGGAGCCATTAATAGGTCTGTTCCTCTTGCGGTACCGAACCCTCTAGTTCCTGTTCCTGCATGGCAAGCATCGATGACTAATACCACTTGTCCCTTCTTACCTATCTTTTGCCTCAATCCTAAAGTTAATTGATTCAATTCATCATCTCGTATTAATCGTTCTCCTTCGTAAATGCCTGCCTGATAGTGTAAGGGCGAATCATAAGGGACGATCGCTTCATCTAATCGATCAATTTCATCTCCATTGACATCGGGAATTTGCTGACCATGTCCAGAGAAATGTAGAAATAGGATGTCTCCTTTTCGAGCGGTATTTTTTAATTGCTGAATCGCCTTAATAATATTATTTTTAGTCGCTTTTTCGTTCAGTAACTGAGTGATATTTTGTGGACGAAAACCTCGCATCAATAAGGCTGATTCTATGTGTTGAAGATCGTTCTCGCTGGATAGATTTTTCCATCCACTTGTTTGAGGGTACTGTCCAACTCCAATTAATAAGGCACGTTTTTCTGCTTTACTAATCGACAAAAAATATAAACTTAGAAGGGCTAAAAGTAAATAGGTTTTGTTCATTGTGATGATTTAATAGGGCGAACGAAAAAATTGTTGAGTATCAAGAAGCCAGAAGTTAGACCAAAAATTGAAATTTTCTGTCAGAAGTCAGAAAAATACCAGGTGCAAAATCTGACTTCTGACAGTCAATGAAATTGACGGTCTGACTTCTGACTCCTTTTACCCATTAGTAAGACAGACTATTCTAACTGCTTCAAAATACCTTGTGCTTTATTATAGATAAAAGGATCTCCTTCGTTCATTTGTTTAAAAGCCGCAATAGCTTTGGTTGGTTCGCCAACTTTGAGGTAAGCCAAACCGAGGTAATAATACTTTTTGTTAATCAAATGAGGTGCATCTGCTAGATTCGTGAGTAAGTCAATTGTTTTTTGTGCTTGTTGATCTCCAAGATAGGCAATGGCTGAAAACAATAAGGCTTCCTGATCCTGACTATTAAGCCCGTGTTGTTCTAATGTAGTAGCGGCAGATGCATACGCTTTTGCTTCGTAACTATCGTATAAGTTGTCGGTATCTGTTGTTCCTCTGGATGCATCCTCAGCAGGGTAGTGGAAAAAATTATCGTCACCAAGTGCAGCTAATGCTGGATCAATCTCACTACTTTGATTAAATACCCACCAGCCTGCTATTGCTAAAACTAAGACAGAGGCTGCTAGGGATAATACCCTTCTAGATAAACTGAAAATAGGTGCGTCCTCTTTAGCTGATGTAGTGATGTCTTGTTCAACAACAATAGCTAATTTTTTTTTAAATTGCTGTAATTTAACATTCCCCAAGTCCTCATTTATATCCTTAAATAAGTCAAAATCAGCTTGGAGCGTTTCATTATTAGCTAATTCTTTTTCAAAAGCGGTTGCCTCAGTTGGAGACATATCTTGATCTAGATAAGCTTGTATTTGTAAGTGTAAATCTTTTTCTTCCATAATGATTTTAATTATAGAAATCCCTAAATCTAGGATCCTCTTTTATTAATGAGACTAATTTGTTTTTACACAACATTTTTTTGCGTTTGGCATAATCCACACTATTAAAATCCATTAAAGTAACAATTTCTTTATAGGACTTTTTTTCAAAAAAATAGTTGAGTAAGGTTTGACAATCGCTCCCCATTTTTTTCAGCATGCTTTGAAAAAAACTGTAGCGATCTTCTTTGAAGAGTACTTCTTCCAATATGCCCTGATCGGCTATTTGAACATCTTCGGTTGATTGGGTAGGTTTTTTCCCTCTTATTTTCTTAAACCAGATAAATTTTCCAACTTGAAAAATATAAGTCCCAAAAGTTGTTTTGATTTCAAAGTCGCCTCGTTCTAGTCGCCTAAAAGTAGCCACTAGTGCTTCTTGAAAAACATCTTTGGCATCCGCTTCATTTCCATTATTATTGGAAATAAAATACTTTAGCTGTGGAAAGTTTTTTTGATAAATCTCGTTTATAATCTTATTATCAGATTCTTTAATGCCTTTTAAATATTTATTCATTGCTTTTGGTTAAATACTCATTTGGCATCAAAATAATAAGATTTTTTTGTTTTCAAAAAATAATATTCGTTAAGATTTTTTTAGAAAGCAGCTACCCTTCACTTATTAAGTGCCAGAAATGGATAGGAAGGTGACAAGAAATAAAGGTGAATTTTTTGACCAGCTATTTTTTTTAAAACTGCTAAAATTAGAATTAAAGACAATTCGTTAAAAATCAAAGGTTTAGCGGGTTGATTTTTAGTAAATTATAGATTTGGAAAATTAGGAGGATTTGGTTTTTTTAATTAAATGGTGGTTTGCTTTTAGGTGTGTTTTGTTTTGTTTTGGATGTATGTATGTTATAGAATGGTTTTTGGACATGATGTACACGTTTTTTTTTGTTTTTGGGATTACAGAATTATTTTAAGTGGTAAAATATAGGTTGATATAGGCTGACTATTGGTGTGGCGAATGTTGTACAAATAAATTTTAACGCCGAATTATTAATAAGTAATTCTAGTCCATTAGGAGGAAAATAGCAAAGCTTATGTTGAGGTAAAATATAAGCTTTGCTATTCTTTTTATTGAATTTTAAGATTTACCTAATTAGGATTCCATTCAGGTGGACAAGGAGTGCCGAATAAAACCATTGGGTTAGGTATTAGGTTTTTTGTTTCTTTTTTTGAAATGGATTTTTTGTAATCTCCTTCTAACTTAAATGTAAAATGTCTTGAATTAGTACCTTCTTCATCATGTATATTAGATCCTAGAATGATAGCAGCACCTGAGAAATAAATTTTCTCTGAATTATTCGCAATTAATTCTAATTCTTCCCAAGAAAAATAAGCAAATTCAAATTCTGGTTGCCAAAATTGAAAAGGAATGTCTGTCCAATTAATAGGATTTGGTTGTTTGGCTAATTTGTTTCTAACGAAATGATTATTATCTATGCTAATTTTTTCAAAATCTAACTTTCCTTTGCTACTTTTGACAACTATTCCTGAAAAAACAGTTTTATCTGCTTTAAAGTGGTTAATGAAACTCATTGCATCAAAAGCGATTTTTGTAACTTTAACTTCTTGATTAGGAGAAGTAGCTAACGCCTTTTCTTTATGGCATTGATAAAAACTCAAGGCAAAAATGATAATGACAAATAAAATTAATCTAGTTTTCATAATAAAATTTTTGTGGTAGAAATTACTCCTTACATTTGTCATAATGTTTTTTTATAATATTTTATTGTATTTTTTATTCCAAATAAGATTATTTTCTATAGCTATTACTTCGATTCCATCTAATCCTTTTTTAATTATCTTTTCTATCTATAACAAAAGTTATAAGGTTACTTTTATTACTTTGTAGAGTCATTAATAATATCATTAAACTAATAACTCAATAATTAATTATGAAGGTTTTTAATATTTTTTTTGCATTAATTGCTATACTTTTTGCTGCTATACTTTTTTCCTGTAGTGGAAATAAACAACCTATCGTTAATAATAAGGAAGAACGACCAAACGGAACTAACCAATATGCATCATTTGTAATAAATTCAGAATCAATAGAAAAAATACTTGAAGAAAATGAAGAAATTATAGGATTAGGTTTTCGCTATGAAGATTCTTCTAAGAAAATGTCTATTATGAAATTAACTCAAGGTATGGGGGAAATATATGACTTCAAACCTGATATCTCATTAGATAATGTTGGAAATGATTCCTTAGATTTTCTTACCCATCTTGAATTTGTAGAGTTCAGGGGAGGGAGTGGTGGTAGTTCCTTTCAATTTGCCTACCTTACTAAAGACCAATTAAAGACTCTAATATTAAGGAAATATATAAAGATTAGTGGAGCTTTAGTAAATTTTGGTACAACACCTAGCGTAAAAAGTGAACATTTTTCATATTTATTTGATGGAACAAATAATAAAGAAACAACAGGTACTGATGAGATTGAAGCTAATTCATTCCCCTCATCGATTGGTCCTAGATTACTCTTATCAGTAGGACAAACATTACCTAGTTTACATGTGGGATTTCCCTGCCCGCCAGATTGGAATAATCTTGATTAAAATATAATTATGACAGAGCATTAATTTTAACTGTTTAAATAGTAACTAATGAAAAAAAGAATCCTATTTATTGGATTCCTATTATTAAGTAAATTAATAATTGCTCAAGAACAACCAATATTATTGAATGAAGTGGTTGGATTGGGGTACGGATATAATGATTTTGTTAAGCAAGATAATTATGGTTACATTTGGATAAGTTCTCTTAATGGAGTTTATAAGTTTAATGGTACAAATTGGAAGCACTATAAACTTAACCTTGATGGTGTGCTTACCCCAATTCATAGGACCACTTAACAATAATCCTTCGTTAATAAA
>CAZXYA010000576.1:0-5851 GCA_964644655.1 uncultured Saprospiraceae bacterium
CTGCTTTCTACCAGCATTATATTTATTATCTGCAACTGGTTGACTCTCGCCATAACCAACAGAAGATACTCGACTACCATCTACCCCTCTATCCGTCAAATATTTTTTTACTGCATCTGCTCTTCTTTGAGATAAACGCTGATTAGATTCACTAGAACCAATAGAATCCGTATGTCCTCCAATATTCAATTGGTAACCAGGGTTTTCTTTCATAATCGTAATCACTTCCCCTAAGATAACTCTAGAAGCAGAACGAATTCTATTCTTACCTGTCTCAAATTGAATACCTTGCAAAGCACGATTAAATACTTCTGTTACTCTAGCAGGAACAACTGGACAACCGTCAGCAGTTACATTACCACCTAAAGTTGGACATTTATCATCTTTATCAGCTACACCATCTGCATCACCATCAGGGCAGCCATTTAAATTACCCGCAGTATTTGGACAATTATCTTTACTATCAGCTACACCATCACCATCAGAATCTGGGTCAGAAGGACAACCATCAGCCCCATCACCTGCAACTGTTGGACAAGCATCTTTACCATCTGCTACACCATCTCCATCGCCGTCAGGGCAACCACCAATTGTACCTGCATCGTTTGGACAAGCATCATCTTTATCAGCTACACCGTCACCATCACTATCAGGACAACCAGCTAAGGAACCTGCCGCATCTGGACAAGCATCATCTTTATCAGCCACACCGTCACCATCTGCATCAGGGCAACCATTAACCGTTCCAGCAATAGCTGCACAAGCATCATCCTTATCTAAAACACCATCCCCATCAGAATCAGGGCAACCTTGTGAGCCAGCAGGACCAGCTGCTAAAGGACAAGCATCAGCACTATCAATAATGCCATCCCCATCAGAATCAGGACATCCACCAAAAGCTTTTAGCCCTGCCGTATTAGGACAATTATCTTTATTATCTGCTACTCCATCACCATCAGAATCTACTCGTCTTGACCCTTCGCCAAAATCAAAAGTTACTTTACCTAAAACTCTTCTGCCAATTAATGGCATATTTGGTAATGCTCTATATTCACTATCAAATAAGTTAGTAGCGGTTAAATCCACAGAAATACCATTATCAAATCTATACCCAACACCTGCATCCACTAAATTCTTTTCTTGTGCCATACCAGAAAACTGTCCAGCATTTACTAAAAATTCATCATCATGTTGGAAAGCTACATTTGCTCTAAATCCATATTCTGGCGCTAAGTTAAATCCTAATCTAAATTTGTTTTGAGGTATGTTTAAGAAAGAAGCAAATGGTAAACCATCATCATCATCATTACCTGGAATCCACTCTGTTTGATCTACCCAAGAGTAGTTACCAAAGAAGGACATATTATTATTTACAAAATATTCTAATCCTATATCCAATCCTAATCTATCTCTTTCCGCATCTGCAAAAGAACGATAACCCGCAGTTGAATGCACAATACCATCTCCCTGAGGTACTTGGTTAGATTCTATCGCACCAAAGATACCATAAAGTGGACTTGCTGCAGCATCAAAACCTGCACCTCCTTGGGCGAATCCGCCTGCAATTAATGGCACTAATGCAGCTACTGTACCTGCTACTTGGGCCTCAGGAAGCCCTAAATCAGTCAATACTCCTGTTAAAAAGGGGGTCAAGTCTGAACCAACTTGTGCCGCTAAATCACCAGCAACATCAGCACCTACTAATGCTATTGTTGGACCAACTGCCGTAAATTGAGTAAAACCTTTAGTTGTGATATGATAAAGGTCAATAGAAGCACCTAATTTATCACCAATTAAACCCTTATATCCAACTTCTAGTGTAGTAGTATTCGTTAAGGTAGCAGGTTGAGTTGGGGTTAATTCAGGCATTGCCTCCCCAGTAAAGATATTATATCGGAAGAAATTTCCAGTAGTCCCACCTGGTACATATCCATCAAAAAATGCTTGTAGTGCAGGTACTAATGGAGCGGCAGCTGGATCAGCTCCTAAACCTGCAAAAACAGCAGGTAATACTTGACCCGCAACTGCTCCATAAGGGACAGCTAATGGAAGTCCTGGTGTACCAGCTGGCAAATCAGGAACACCCGGAAGCGTCACATCAATTACTGGATTATTATAAGTTTGTGCCGTCTTCTGACCATATAGCCAAATATCAAACAAACCAGGAACAGGAGAAGCTACTGGGAAATCAATATTTACTTGCAAGGTCGTTGGAGGACCAGCGGATTCATTATAAGTTGCTCTAAAGGTATGTTTTGGACTTGCTTTATAAACTAAGGCAGCTCTTGGAGAAAAAGAATTATCATCCAAGAAATTAAAGGTATCAAAACGACCTGCCAAAACTAAATCTAATTTATTACCTAATTCAAATTTACCTTGTAAATAAGTACCAAAAATTCTATAATCGTCATCTTGCTCATTTCTACCATAGACAAGATTCTCTGTGTCATTAATCGCTTGACGATAATCCATACCTGCCGTAAAATCCGCATTTAAAAACGCAGGTACCCCAAAATTGTATTGTAGTTGCCCTTCTATTTGTTGTCTAGCAACAGGAGTTCTTAAACCCGTTTGGTATAAAAAAGAAGGTCGATCTTCTGTTCCACCATCGTTATCCACATAAAAAAATTGGGCAAATAATCCACCTTTTTGTAACCTTGTTTGTCCCCAAAATTCTCTACTTTGGCTTAATCCTTCTCCTTGAGAATTATAGAAAACAGCAGAAGCTTGGTTTACTCCACCTGAAACAGAAATACTTAAATCGTCTTGTGGTCTAAATTCAAGGGTAGTATTGGCGGCATAATTCCACCAATCTTCTTGCATCAAATTGCCATTACCATCAGGGTCTAAGTCTGCTCGGTCTAATAATACTCTTCCTGGTTGTGTAACATCCACTACACCATTTGTAACAGCTGGTTGAGAAATAGTCTCAGAAAATTTATCTAATTGACTTGTAAAAACACCTGCACCATCAAAAGTACCTTCTGAACCATCTAAGGTAAATTCATCTCCTCTTTTATAGTGCGCATTAATTTTGAAACCAAATTTGTCAGATACTTTAGTGGCATGTCTGGCAGATATACCTAAGGTATTCAATTCCCCGCCCATTAACTCAACGGTTGTGCCAGGGTTATCAATAGGGTTTTTAGTAATAAAGTGAACAACACCAGTTGTTACCCCTGGACCATATAGTGCAGAACCAGGACCACGAACCACCTCAATTCGCTCAATGTCAATATTATTCAATGGAGAGTTTAGCACATCAAAAGTACCTAAACCAGGGCCTACCAAACTTCTATAATCTTGAATAGGGAAAGCACCTGTACCAAATAAACCAGAACCACCTCTTAATTCAATATTAATCCGAGCGGCGGATTGTTGTTGAATTTGTACGCCAGGTGCATTGATTAAAGCACGAGCTGCCTCAACATTTGGGGTAGCTGCTAACTTTCTTGCCCCAATGACAGAAATGGAAGCTGGTGCCTCTTGTACTTTTTCTCGTTTTCTAGAAGCAGAAATAACGACCTCTTGCCCAATAATAGCACTAGATTCTAGATTGATATTCAAAGCAGCATTAGGACTATCCACCGTCATTGTTTTAGAGGCAAAACCTGTATAACTGACTTCTATAGTCCAAGGAAGTGCTTTGTCACTTGTAAGCGAATAATTACCATCTAAATCTGTACTAGCACCAACAGTAGTACCGACGATAATGACATTTGCACCAATTAGTGGTTCATTAAGTTCATCATCCATAATGACACCACTAATGGTAGTTTGTGCTTGTAAAGCTACTGTGGATAGTAACATTAATGCACATAAAGTGTTGAGTAGACGTTTTAGCATCTTAGTGAGTTTTAATTTTAAAATTTGAGACATTATAGCAGTAAGTAGCAACACCTTAATAGTTGTTATAGATAGTTGCAACTAATAGTGTACTTAAAATACTGATATATTAAAAATGAAAATGCAATAACTGGAAAGAGATGCCTACAGATAATTATCTGCTTCTAGCATTCTTTAGCTATTTGTATGTCATAAAAAAAGTTGTGGTTATAAAAATATTCTTCAAAATCTCATAGGAAAGGGATATAATAGGAAGTATGAAGGAAAGGCAAGTGGTTTTTCGTTTTGTGTTGATCTGCCTGTTATTTCAATTTATTCCTATTAAAATACCCAAATAAGCACCTAAAAAACTTGATTATTATGTTTGTAATTTAGGGTATAGCGTATTGGTTTGGGTGATTGGGGAACTGTGAAAAATTGAAATTGTTAATTAAATAAAGTTTCGTTTTGATAATACAAACGCTAATATATCATAATTTTTTAGTATTCCTATTATCATAAGTGCTAGTTGTTTAAAAATATACAAAAATAAATATAATTTGACTTTTCAGAATAATGTCAAAAGATTTTTGCAAGGGAAAAGATTGTATTCTTTTTTAGTACTTTTGAAGCAAAGATTATTTTTGTTACCATACTTATCATCCATTTTGTTAATCCTGCATCCCGTCCGCTTTGCGGTTCACAAACGGAGTTTGTTTATCTTGTAATATGCAAAGAAACGTTCGACTAAGATTATTATCCAATTTTGTGATTTTGTTTATGCTAATCGCTATTGCATGGTGGTCAATATTATTGTTTAAAATGAACAGAGATGTCCTTCAAGCTAGATCAAGAGAGAATAGAATATTGATGATTGCGGATGGCGTGATTAAATCCGATGTTGAATTTATGGCAACGGATTTTTATAAGGGGTTGCTAACAGAATATAAAAGGCAAGAAAGGATGATTTTGGGAGAATCCATCTTTTTTGTAATCAGTTTAATTATTGGGGTGTATTTAATTAACCGAGGATATAATAAAGAAATTGATGCCGCACAACAACGTCGCAACTTTTTGTTGTCTATTACCCATGAATTAAAATCTCCTATTGCATCTATTAAGCTAGTCTTAGAAACATTCATTAAACGAGAATTAAGTGCAACGCATATTAATAAGTTCTCCAATAATGCTTTAAAAGAAACAGAACGATTAAATGTATTAGTGAATGATTTATTATTAGCAGCAAGGGTAGAAACCGCTTATACCCCACATTTAGAAAAGATCAATTTAATTCAATTTTTAGGCGAAATTATAGAACGTTTACAAAATAAATACCCAGCAATAGCATTTGGCTTCCGCAAGCCTGAAAAGGAAATTATTATTCAAGGAGATAAAACAGGGCTAACTTCGGTAGCGGTGAACTTATTAGAAAATGCGGTAAAGTACAGTGCAGAAAATCCTAAAGTATCTATTGTGGTGCGACAAGATGGAAAAGCTAATCTACGGTTAGAGTTTGCAGATAATGGCATTGGTATACCTGATAAAGAAAAAAGCAAAATTTTTGAACGTTTCTATCGAGTTGGAAATGAAGACACCCGCAGAACAAAAGGGACTGGATTGGGTTTATACATTGTCAATCAAATAGTCTTGGCACATAATGGCACTATAGAAGTATTGAATAATCGACCCAAAGGCACCATTTTTAGTATTTCTTTACCTAGCAATGACGCATAAATGATTGATAGACAAGAAATTTGTCTTTTTAAATAATAGTTTTTCTTATTGTTGGATAAAATGCTTTTGGACACAGAGTACCGAAGAATACACAGAGGTCACAGAGTTATAAGTTATTGATAGTTAATTCTCTGTGTACTCCGCGTTATTGACCGCAAAAAGATAGCAAGGTGCAGGGCACCGCCTACATTTGTATCATTCCGAAGGGTTGGGACAGGTTTAGTACTGGAAATAAGCCCTAAGGTGCAGCGCACCGACCACATTTTACACTTTTTCACAAAGGTGGTCGGTA
>CAZXYA010000577.1:0-748 GCA_964644655.1 uncultured Saprospiraceae bacterium
TTACTACCAGTTGGAATCAACTGACAACTGACAACCAACAACTGACAACCGACAATCAGCAACTGACAAGCCTCTTCTCCATCGACTTTACCGCTCAAAAAGACGGCAAACTAAGCGAACAGTTAAGCCTAATTGACCGCCCAACAGCTATCGAAGCCTATGATGAGCATGGGGACTTAATGGAAGTGGAATTAACCTTTACGACAGTAGCTTTTGCCGAAGAATTTGATTTGTTCCAGAACCAACCAAATCCTTTCCAAGATAAAACCACCATTGGGTTCTATCTCCCAGGCGATTCGGAAGTACAATTGATCTTAAGAGATGAAACGGGTAGAGTCTTGAAATCCTTGAGACAGGATAGACAGGCAGGGTATAACTCCTTTGAACTTCAAAAAGAGGAGCTAACCAACGGTTTTATTTACTATCAATTGACCTCTAAGTTTGGTACTAAAGCCAAGAAGATGATAGCTATTAGGTAATTTACTAATGCAGGATTTGCAGGATAATAAATCTTGTAAATCCTGCTCTATTAAAAAATAAAATGGTTCGCTAACAAACCCCATTCGAAGAATTGAAGGGATTATTCAGAGAACCAATAAAAATAAATTAAAGATATGAAGATTATATACTTACAAACAACAGAAGGAAGTATTTCTTGCTTAGTATTATTTCATCAAATACAAAAAAATAATATGCCTCAGGATTTAGAGGGATTTTGTTCTTGAAAAATTTTATCCTTTTGAAGACT
>CAZXYA010000577.1:848-5848 GCA_964644655.1 uncultured Saprospiraceae bacterium
AAAGAAAGACGATTACATTTTAGAAAGCCAGAGGGGAATTATTTTTCCTCTTGGCTTTATTTCACCAAATAGAAGACTAAAGAAAGACGATTACATTTTAGAAAGCCAGAGGGGAATTATTTTTCCTCTTGGCGTCTGTTGAAAGCGTATTTTTGTAAATATACAGACCTGTATATCAACTCAATTCCTCCAACTCTTCCTCATAATCAAACTGCAAATCTTCATGCAATTTCCCCATAGCCTTCCGAATCATCTGAATTTGTCGATCATAAATATTTACCAAAACGGTACTACGCCGCATAGGCGGAGACATCACTTTTAGTTTCCGACAAAAATAGATTAATAATTCTACCTCCGTTTGTTTTTTCCCTGAATAACGGATATATTTTTTGATATTCCGAAGAATTTTGCGAACGCTCTTTTTGATAAAATAATAAGTTCTTGTATTTATTTCGTCAAATTGGGTATCTATTTCTTGCTGTACCGCTCGGATATAGCCCATTTCATCTTCCGATTCATAGAGCAAATAGGTGAGTAACTCCTTGTTTTCCTTTTTGAATTTGGAGAGGCGTAAGCAGAGTGCAACTAAGTCTTTTTCAGAACGGGTTTGTAATTCTTTTTTAAGTTCGCTAACGGTGGCAGCTTTCATAGCTAGGGTATTAATAATAGTTATTTGGTTTATAGCAGGGGTGATTGGTTTTGGAAAATCATAAATCATAAATCACAGTTCATAAATCATAAATCATAAATCATAAATCTGTCACGTAAAAACTAGATAGATTTATGATTTAAGATTTTCTCAAACAGTCGAAACTTTAGGGCAAAACCAGAAGGTATTTGGAAAATCACCTATGAAAAATCACCTAAAACTAGAACCAATCACCCCTGAATTTATAGGGGAAACCATATATTTAACATAATTATTTAGCAAAGAGCAAAGGGCTGAGGAACTACCCAACCAGCAACTAGCACCTTACCCACCAAAATATTCTTTCATTCTTTCCACGATATAATAAGACGCTGGACATATCTCTGAATTACTAGAATGTTGATATCTACGAGAAGTAAAACCATCTTTTCCTGTATTGGGATAATCTTGACAAGCGATCGGTCTAGCTTCATAAATGGCACATAAATTTTGTGTACTTAGAAAAGGACAAGGAAGGGCATTAAACCCCCATGATCCATCTTCATCTTGTTGTAAATAATCTCTTTCTACTGCTTCAATAGGTAAGGATAGGTGTGTCGCAATACGTTCTATATCATCTGCTTCTAAAGTGAGTCTAGCGGTTTTGCAGCAATTGGCGCAATTTTTACAATCAATTTTTTCAAAAGCTTCTTCGTGCATCTCCTTTGCTACCTTATCTACTCGATTGGGAGGTTTAAACTTTAGAGAAGTTAAAAATTGGAAATTGGCATCACTTTTCTTTTTGGTATTTCGTTCCCAATCCTTGACAATTTGTTCCATTGAAAGCGCTTTTTTTGATTTGGTGGGTAGGGGGCGATCACCCAAGTATTCGATTTTATGATCAATGCACCATTCTATAGCGACTTCATAGAAGGCTCTTTCTCGAAAAGTGTACCACTTTGGCGTTAAATTAAAGCGGTCTAAAGTATCTCTAAATCGTCGGAATGCCCCTCTTCCTTTGATACTTTGGGCAAGGGACTCCTGCACCCGTTCATTAGTGACCGAGTAACAAAATTTTTCCATTATTTGGTATTCATGAATGTCGTATTTGGAAGGGAAGGATTGAAAGTCTGCTTCATGCTCTTCAAAACTGAAAGCAATTTGAGCATTTTTTTGCTCTTCAGCGGATAATTCTGAAATGTCTTTTTCTGAAAGATAGCTATAACTAGATTCGCCTTCAAAAAATTGAAAAATATTTCCAGTTGGTAGGTGTAGATATATCTCTACGCCTTCCATTTCTCCCATTTCTTGAACAATATTGCTTAATTTAACCATGATTTATTTTTTCGGGAAAGTAGGAAAAATTGATTAAACCTAAAAGTATGGGCTTAAATAAAAAACGCCATAACCCATTTAGTGGGCTATGGCGTTTACCAGAAATCAGATGAGGAATGACGAAAAAATAACTTTACATTTTTAAAAATCGCCAAATTAACCGACAGTATTAACTGGAAAGACTACTAGGACCTGTTTATTCGTTTATTCGCATAATTCAGAATAAATCCGAGCTGCTTTAATTAGGTCGTCTTTATCCATTTTTATATCTCCTGTACTACACATATCTTTTAAATCTGCGCAATCTGAAAAGTAATTAGCTAGGCCTTTTTTTAGGATTAAAAATTGAGTAGCCATTAGAGAGGTAGGTTGCTCTGCTCCTTTTTTCTGAAAAGCAAATTCTGTTTTTTCATCTCCTAATTTTCCTGTAGAAGGGAAATATTGATATAAATTGATTTTATCGGAAATATAAACTTCTTCTAAAATATGCTTTTTTGTTTCGGTTTTGCCTTTAGCACTAGGTGTGAAATTCATTTTGACAAAAGAACGGTCACCAATTTTAAAGGAGGCTACATCCTCATGAGCTAGATTAAATTCTTTGATGTCATTGTCCATTTCAACAACAAATTTTGTGTTTCCATCTTCCCCGAAGAAAATATCTTTTGCCTCTTTTTCTTGGATGATAGATCCTTTTAATACTTCTCCTTCGACAATAATTGTTCCTTCTATAGTATTGTTATTAGTAGCAATTTCTTCTTTTATTTCTTCTAATTCTTGCACTTTTGATGGCGCAATCGCATTGGATAGATCCCTTGTGTAATGTACCGTATTAATTTCGTGGAAGGCCATTAATTTTTGAGTCGCATTAATTTTGCTAATCATGGCTGCTGAACGCTTATCTTTTCCTTCTGATTTAATAACTGCTTCTGCATATTTTTTTGCACCGGCTAAATCGTCTAGATAATAAGATACGACGGCTAAATTATGGTTGGCAGCTTTGTAGACCCGCTTCATTTTTTTATCCCCACCAGGGTCTTTAGCGGCTATTTCCTGCCAAAAATCTAAAGCAGCTTGCATTTGGGTTTTCAATTCTGAAGCTGGTGTACCCGCTTTTGCTGCTGCAAATACTTTTTTGGTTAAGTCAAAGTATTTTACAAAATTAGTTTCTGTACTATGTTTTTTAATCCAATAAATTTGATGCCAGACTTTATCGTGATGAAAATCATATTTACCAATTAAGGCATTACTAGCTTTTGTGACTGAATTATTCGCCGCCGAACGAGCAAATGCTTTTCTTTGTTCACTTTTGTGCTTACTATATGCTTTTCTTAAAGCAGCAGAATTGGTTGTTTCACTTGTCTTCATTGTACGACTGCTTCCCGTGTTGCCCGAAGCCAAATTTTTACCCGTTGGGTCAACAATCTTATAAGAACCAGAAGAGGAAAATGGGAATTCATACCAGTAATAAGTGGTTTTGGTTTCATTGCCTTCTTTGTCTTTCTTGGTATCTGTTCTTGATTTAAAATCGGGACTTCCCGCAGTTGTATAGCCTGTTTGTACAGAAACTCTCAGATGGCCATGATTTCCAGGGCTACCATCTAATCTTTTAAAAGAATTCATCTTAATACCTTTGGCCAACCCATTAGCAGAGAATCCTCCATCTGGAATATTTCGACCATAAACACTTACGGAATAGGTCATAAAATCTTCTGGTAACCTGTCGCTAGGTAGCTTTACATAGCTAAAACCAATTCTTTTGTCTTTTAGTTTTTGAGCAAAAGAAGCATGTACAAAAATACCAACAAATAGTAATAATAATAGATTCGCTTTCATTATAAAATTGTTTTTCATTAAAAAATTGATTATAATTGGTGTTTAATATTGCCTGTCACAATAGCTGATTTTTGATGAATATAAAATTAGTAAAATATATAATATATTAAAAATAAATAATAGTAAAATGTTATTTTTATCCAAATTAGAAGTATTTTTTGTTTTTATTTCTCTACCATACACTTTTTTAAAAACGCCGCCTTTGGTGGTTAAAATATGGGGTTTGGGGTGAATAGTCACTTTTCCATTGAATAGTTAGCTATTTTAGCAATTTGTTATAATATTGCAGCCTATTAAAATAGTTACCTGTTTTTTAGTAAAAAATATTAAATGACCAACGATCACTCCATTAGCCTTAATAAATTTATCAGTCAAACAGGGATTTGTTCTCGTCGAGAAGCAGATAAATGGATTGAGGCAGGTAAGGTGAAAATTAATGGAGTCGTTGCCCAAAAAGGGAATAGGGTAGGGGAACGAGACAAGGTGACCGTTGACGGAAAACCCTTAAAAAACAAACCAAAACAAGTTTATCTTGCCCTCCACAAACCACCGGGTATTACTTGTACGACCGACTTAAAAGATAAAACAAATATTATTGACTTCATCAATCATCCCAAAAGAATTTTTCCAATCGGAAGACTAGATAAACCATCAACTGGGTTGATTTTACTAACCAATGATGGAGATATTGTTAACGATATTTTACGAGTTGAAAATAACCATGAAAAAGAATATTTAGTAACGGTCAATCGACCCATAACAACTCAGTTTATTAAACGCATGAGTAATGGTCTCCCTATTTTAGGAATAAAAACTAAAAAGTGTGTTGTAGAACGCCGAGGCAAAATGGGTTTTAAAATCATTTTGACCCAAGGCTTAAATCGCCAAATTCGCCGCATGTGTGAATTTTTAGATTACCAAGTGGTGACCTTGAAACGAGTGCGAATTATGAATATCCATTTAGGTAACTTAAAAATTGGAAAATGGCGAAATCTAAGTGTAGAAGAATTTAGAGCATTACAAACTGCTTTGAAGAAACGATAATTCTTCTATTCTTCCATTTAACCCAAGTTGGGGAGAATATGGAAAACTGGTAGTAAAGCCTTCAGACTCTAGTTTTTAGCTACTTTTTTAAGGTACAGCGTACCAACTACCTTTGTAAAAAAGTGTAAAATGTGGTCGGTGCGCTGCACCTTAGGGCTTA
>CAZXYA010000578.1:0-5814 GCA_964644655.1 uncultured Saprospiraceae bacterium
AAATTCCTAATCTTTTACGAAATTTGCTAGTGACACACTTTATTTAACAGTCTCATAATTTCAGCTTCGGGAATATCCTTTAATTTCTCTAGTTTAAGTTTAGGAGATAATTTTGGAAGATGAAAAATTTTAGTCTCCTTAAGATTTGTAGCAATGAAAAAATCTGCTTCAATGGCGAAAGCAGAATTATAGCCTTTTTCATAATCTTCTTCTTTTATACTAACATTTTCTGCCTTACACTCAACTGCAATAATGATAGAAGGCACTCTGTTTTTACTTTTCTCTGTTTCACTTTTCCAGATAGCAATATCAGCTTTAAATCTTCTTTTGATTTGAATATCTTGACCTAATTGACCAAGGGAATAACCATAGCTATCCACCAATTTTTTGATAAATTCTTGCTTTAATTTTTCTTCTTGTGTATTTGCAACCCATTTGTTAAGTAAGGGAGCAAATATTTTATCTTTTTCTATTTGAATGTCTAATTCCATATCGTATGTAATTCACATATCAAGCCAAATTAGTACCTGCTTATTATTTTTTAATTTGTAAATCTTCAATAACCATTTTTAAAACATTTATCGCAACTGACTCATTTTCAATTATTTTAACAACTTTATCCAATAACCATAACTCTAATAATTTGGTTTCTTTTACTTTAAGAATACCTGCTAAGAGGCTAATTTGTTCTCGCTTTATTTTTCTATCTCCTCTTTCTATTTTACTCATTAGAGGCGTATCTATATCTATCTCAGCTGCAACGTGCCTTAGATATAATCCGTTTTCTTCTCGCTTTTCTCTTATAAATTGTCCGAACTTATTCATTGTACAAGATATGACTTGACTTATTTTGGCAATGATAAGTATTAAATTTTAAGATAAAAAATAATTTTCGTTTTTTTAGATAAAATTAAAGATGTATTATTATGAAGTAAATTTCGTTATCTAAGAAACCTCATAAAACCGTAACTTAGCTGAATGAAAACTTCAAGTAAGATTGTTCGAATTTCCTGGATGAAAATTACGGGTACATTAATTAAAAAAATCTAACAAAATTTATATATTATTGGATGAATAGGAGAACGGGCTTTGCCACAATAAAGGACATGAAAATAATTCAATAAAAGTCGCATCTTGGTGACTAATAAAATTTTCAGAACCTTATAATTTTATTTGCTTTAAGCATTAATTTATACATCATTCCAAAAAATGGATTTAAAACTAAAAAACAAAACGGTCTTTATAACCGGCTCAACAGGCGGCATCGGCTTCGCCACTGCCAAGCTATTCCTCCAAGAAGGCGCTACCGTCATTATCAATGGACGTTATCAACATAGTGTGGATAACGCTGTGAAAATGTTAGTAACTCAATTTCCAAAGGCTAAAATAGATGGAATTCCTGCTGATTTTGCTAAAAAAGCCGAAGTCGAGGCATTAATAGCACAATTACCTGCCATAGATATTTTGATTAACAATGTCGGCGTATATGCTTCTACGGCTTTTTACGAGATGCCAGACGAAGAATGGTATCGACAATTTGAGGTCAATGTGATGAGTGGGGTGCGTTTATCTCGGCATTTATTGCCAAAGATGACGACCAAAAATTGGGCGCGCATTCTCTTTATTTCTAGCGAATGTGCCACTTTAGTACCTGAAGATTTGATTGCTTATTCGATGACTAAAGCTGCTATATTAGCCGTTTCTAGAGGCTTGGCGCAAATGACTAAAGGAACAGGCGTAACAGTAAATACCATCCTACCGGGGTCTACCTTATCTGAGGGGGCAGAACAATTTTTAGCGGATGTAGCGGAGAAAGAAGGCAAGACCGTCAAAAAAGTAGAAGCAGAATTTTTCACCAATGTTCGGACCTCTTCTTTATTACAGCGTTTTGCTTCTGTAGAAGAAGTGGCGAATACGATTGTTTATTTATCGAGTCCTTTGGCGGCGGCTACGAATGGGGCAGCCATCAAGGTAGATGGGGGAAGTATGGGGGGGATTTTGTAGTTGGTAATTTTCAATAAACTAATTTGGTTTTGCATACTTTGAGGCAGAAGACAGAAGATAATGTATTAAACGAAGCATCTGATTGCTCTCCTAAATCTCTGCAGCCAAACGACAACCTCTATCAATCGCCAATTTAGCATCAATTTCCATGGCTACTTCTGCCCCGCCAATAATATGCAAATTATCTATTTTTGCTTGTAGGTCATCGTATAAAGTACGCTTAGATTCTTGACCTGCACAGACAATAATGGTATCCACATCCAATAATTCGGCTGTATCATTAATGCGAACATGCAAACCTTGGTCATCAATCTTTTCGTATTGCACCCCACCTATCATTTTTACGCCTTTTCTTAGCAAACTAATCTTATGCGTCCAGCCTGTTGTTTTGCCTAGACTTTTTCCGTGACGAGTTGTTTTTCGTTGTAATAAATAAACTTCCCTATCTGCTTTTTCTATCGTTGGCACCATTCCTGCCACCCCACCTCTTGGATGGTTTTTAAAATCTATGCCCCATTCTTTAGCGAAGACCTCAATATCTAAGGCGGCAGATTTGCCTTTATGCATAATTAATTCGGCTACATCGAATCCAATTCCACCAGCTCCAATAATGGCTACTTTTTTACCAATTGGCTTTTGCCCATAAATGGCTTCTTCATAACTGAGCACATTGGAATGATGAATGCCTTCAATAGCAGGGACTCTAGGTTTAATGCCCGTAGCGATTATTACTTCGTCCCAGTTTCCAGTTGTTAATTCTGCTGTAGAAACTCGATGATTTAATTTTACAGTCACCCCATGCTTTTTTAGCATCACTTCATAATAACGAATCGTTTCATGAAATTCTTCTTTGCCTGGAATAAGTTTTGCCATATTAAAATGTCCCCCAATTGCTCCACTTGCTTCAAATAAAGTGACTTGATGTCCTCTTTCAGCAGCGGTAATAGAAAAAGATAAACCTGCTGGTCCTGCTCCAATAACCGCTACTTTTTTAGGCTTTTTGGTTGGTAAATAATTTAATTCCGTTTCGTGGCAAGCCCTTGGATTGACTAAGCAACTAACCGTTTTCCCATAAAAGGCATGATCTAAACAAGCTTGATTACAGGCTATACAAGTATTAATCTCGTCAACTTTTCCTGCTTTAGCCTTATTGGCTAATTCAGCATCTGCCAACATTGGCCGGCCCATAGAAACAATGTCTGCATGTCCTTTTTCCAATACCTCTTCTCCAACAGCAGGCATATTGATTCGATTACTGGTAATCAAAGGAATGGAAAGTTCTTTGCGCAAGCGCCCAGTCACTTGGGTAAAAGCAGCTCTTGGTACTCTAGTTGAAATAGTTGGTACTTGTGCTTGATGCCACACAAAATGCGTACTCATAATATTAATCCCTTCCGCTTCAATAGCTTTAGCTAAAGTGACGACTTCTTCCCAAGAACTTCCTTTTTCCATTAACTCCATAGCAGCAATTCGGAAAATCATAATGAAATTTTCGCCGACTGCTGCCTTAATCCTTTTAACTATGGCTATAGGAAATCGCATTCTATTTTCATAATTCCCGCCCCATTTATCCGTTCGTTGATTGGTTTTTTCTAATAAAAAAGTACTCACTAAATAACCTGCTGAACCAATTATTTCTACCCCATCATACCCTGCTGCTTGCGCCATTTTTGCGCACCTTACATAATCCGAAATCGTTCGTTCAATATCCGCTTCCGTCATTTCATTAGGCACCAATCTACTAATAGGGGACTTAATAGCAGAAGGGGCAACTAATTGTTCTGTTCTAGCCAAAGGGCCTGCATGCAAAATTTGCAAACAAATCTTACAATCTTTATCTGCTGCTTTAACGGCATCTGTTACTTGTTTGTGTAGTGGAATTTGTGATTCCTTAGTGAAAGCTTCTTCATGTGACCCAACAATGCCTTCTTTACTCGGTGAATTTCCACCGGTGATAATTAGCCCTACTCCTCCCTTCGCTCGTTCTGCAAAATAGGCAGCCATTCGTCTATAACCATCCGCTCCTTTTTCTTCTAATCCTGTATGCATAGAACCCATTAAAATACGGTTTTTCAGCGTCGTAAAACCTAAGTCTAAAGGCGTAAAAAGCTTTGGGAAATATTTATTCATATTGATAAATTAACGGAGCGTTTGTTGGGCGTTTGTTTTTAGAGCAAAGGATAAATGCCCAACAAGCTCTAAGACAATTTTTGGCGAATATTCGCTATTTAGCTATTTTCACAAATATAAATTATTCTTCCGAAAAACAAAATATTGAAAAAAATAAAATACATAATAAATAACAGTTTGTTTTTGGTTGTAAAAAATTACTTTTGTATCTTAATGTAATTTTTTTTAACTGTTTAACACCAATAATTTGCTTTTTGTCACCAGTTGATTCTTGTAAGAACTTTGGGAGTAGTAATCATTTTTATATGAATTATAGCAAAAAACAATTAATGTCCATAGAGAGAATCTTGAAAATAGTAGGACTATTATTGTTAAGTTTGCTTATATAAGTTCCAATTGCTACTCCCACTTTTTATCAAATTTCTTCCAAGGTTAAGATAAATCTGGGTGAATTACTTTTGAGAAATCAATGAGACTTTGCCACAAGGGGGGATGTTTGGAAAGTCGAACTGGTTTATATGGATGGAAATGAAGATAGGCTGGTTGGGACGGTTTTTTATTGTGGTAATGGGGGACAATTAACTGCTAGGTTTGATTGGTTCGTGGTTTTAATCATCGGCAAACTCAGTTATTGCAAGGTTTTACTAACCCTCATTTTTAAGATGCCAATCAATCATAGCCTTAGATAGCTTCCCTTTACTAATGCTATCAAATTTACTAAACATTGGTCCAGAGTTTATCTCTAAAAAAAGATATTCTCCTGTTTTAGGACAGGTTTTAAAATCAGCAGCTCCAAAATCAAGTTTTAGTCCTTCCATTAGTCCAAGAAGTTTAGCTGATAAATGAACAGGAACAACAGTTTCTATAATTTTAGTTTTTGAATCTACCCGATAATCTAATTGATTGGAAATAATATTAAAAGCAAAGAATTGTTTTCCTATACCATAAATTCTCATTTCTGGTTGAATTAAACGATTTTGTAAATACATTAAGGGGGTATGGTTTTCTTTATAATTATTTTCATTAGCAAGATAATCTGCTAAGGTTAGGGTGTACTTTCCTCCTATGATGGGCTTAATAATGTACTGCTTAGGGTGAGTTATTTTTCTTAGTAAAGAAATTTGATTAGTAATAATAGTATGTGGAGTCGCTAAACCTACTTCTTTTGCTAAAGCTAGATTATAGGATTTATTCATTCCTATATATTGCTTATTAAATAAAGAAATATTTTTATCAGCTAATGCCCATGAACGTATCGTTTTAAACCAAGTATAGCTAGTAGCACTAGAGGTAACGGAATTAAAAACATCATTTCGTAGAAAAATAGCACTACATGACACTATTTTGTTATTAACAATCAGCATGCTTCTTTCCATATCCCAAACGATATTAGGGATTTCGCCTTCTTCCAATAAAATAGGTAGAAACTTAATATTATGTAGTTCCAAAGATTTTATGAACGCCCTAATATTATAATCTTTTTTACCACCAAAAACTAGAAACATATTTAGCCTATCTTATTTTGCCCAAGCATTTATCATATCCAATAAATCTTGAGAGATTTTAGGTAATTTTTTACTTTCTTTTTCAATACTTGGGGATGAATTATTAGTAATACTTAAATTATCTCCCTCTTCTTCGCCTACTGCTAGAGTACTTGGAGCGTCCCCCTCTTCTTCG
>CAZXYA010000579.1:0-5807 GCA_964644655.1 uncultured Saprospiraceae bacterium
TGTCAGCAACTATTACTTACACCATCATTTTAGGCCTCATTTATTTTGGAAGAAAGATAATCACTTCTAAAGATTAATCACTTGCTATTCACAATATTTTCCTCAAAATAATTCGATATTCTTCAATTGTTTCTTTTTCTTGAATATCAATAATATCAAAGCCTCTACCAATAGCGAAAAGTAACATCGGTTTCAAGCGGTTTCTAGTTTTAAAGGTAACATGCGGATAGCCATTTGCCTTCGCCCAAATTTCTTGTTTTTCTGCTAATTGTCGAGCTAAACCCAACCTTCTATAAACAGGTAAAATAGCACCCATCCAAGAATAAAAATAACCTGCTCGTTCATAACCAACTTTGAAACCTGCGGGCACTTTATTTACATAAGCTACTAAAACAATATTAGGTACATTTCTTAATCGGTTTTGATACACACTCAGTTCATGTGGATTATGGAATTCAGGTATTTTTTGAGAGATAGCAACGACTGTTTCTAGCGTTCCTGCTTCTATTTTTATAGTTGACGGCATTTCATTTTTAGATTAACCTGTGAATAATAAGGAATCCTGCTTATTTTTGCATTTTATAAAAATAATTTAGTTCCACTTTGGGACTTTAGATTGATATACTGCTCTTCGCCTCCCCGAATAAAGTTCCCCTTCGGCGGGACAAATAACGGCGACTCGCAGGAGAGATTTTTAAGGGGGAGTAATCAAATGATTTTCAATGAAAATCATTTGATTACTCCCCCTTAATATCTTTGTCGAGCTCGCGAAGCGAGCGAGACTTAAAGGTTAATTCGCCAACCAAATAGTTGGCATGAAAATGAATCATGAGCAGAAGAAATAAATTACAAAAATTTGCGGAAATATTGACCTTTCCAAATGTTTATGAAAATTTTGATTCCTATCCGCCCAGATTATCTGGAATTGACGGAAAAGAAATTCAAATGAAAGGACAATGGAAAGCAAAACATTTTAAAAATGATAAGCCTATCACTTTAGAATTAGCTTGTGGTAGAGGAGAATATACGGTAGCCTTAGCTGAAAAATACCCTGATAGAAATTTTATAGGAGTAGATATTAAAGGGGCAAGAATCTGGAAAGGAGCAAAAATTGCCTTGGCCCAAAAATTGGATAATGCAGCCTTTTTAAGAACTCGAATAGAGTTAATTGCAGCTTTTTTTGAACAAGGTGAAGTAGACGAGATTTGGATTACTTTCCCTGACCCATTTTTAAGAAAAGGAAAAAGTAATCGACGACTAACCGCTCCTAAATTTTTAGATCATTATCGAAAAATCTTAAAACAAGATGGCTTAATGCATTTAAAAACGGATGAAGGCGTTTTGTCTGAATTTACCCTAGAAGTTTTGGAAGCAGATAAAATCGCTAAGATTCTATATCAAGACACGGACATTTATTCAAAACCCTTGCCTATGGAAGAATTAGAAGTAAAAACCTATTACGAAAATATGCACTTGAAAAAAGGGAAGACCATCAAGTATATTCGGTTTACGATTAATTAGTTATTGATTGCCCAATTCAGGGCAACTAGCAACTAGCAACTAGCAACCAGCATGAAAATCCTCCATTTTTCTTCAGCAAAAACTTGGCGAGGCGGAGAACAGCAAATTATTTATCTATTTGAGGAGTTACAACAAAAACAACTTCAACAATGGATTTTTTGTGTCAAAGGAAGCGCTCTAGCTAATTATTGTCAGCAGCAGAATATTCCTCATTTTACTTACCAAAAACGATTTTCTATTAATCCATTAGTTGGGCTTCAATTAAAAAAATTGAGTCACCAATTAGCAATTGATTTGATTCATTTGCACGATGCACATAGTCACACCTTTGGTTATATAAGTGCGATACTTGGCAATAAAACGCCTTTTGTCTTAAGCAGAAGAGTTGACTTTCCAGTTAAAAATAATTGGTTTTCTTATCAAAAGTATAATCATCCTTCCATTAAAAAGATTATTTCTGTTTCTCATAATGTGCAACAAATTTTAGCACCAGCGATTCAAGATTCAACCAAATTGCAGGTCATATATAGTGGCATAGATACCACTCGGTTTAATTTTACCAATCAGCAAATTTTAAGACAAGCCTATAATATCTCAGAAAATACGATAATCATTGCTAATGTAGCTGCCATTGCTCCACATAAAGATTATTTCACATTTGTAGATACAGCAGCCATTTTATTAAAGGAAAGCCCCAATCTTACTTTTAGATTCTTTATTATTGGAGCAGATGGAGGCGAAGCTGCCTCTATTAGAAAATATATCGAAACAAAAAAAATAGCCAATCATGTTATACTAACAGGTTTCAGAAAAGACATGGCTCAAATTTTACCAGAAGTGGCTATTTTTCTATTTACAAGTAAAGAAGAAGGCTTAGGAACTTCGGTAGTGGATGCTTTAGCTTGTGGCATTCCTGTAGTAGCTACGAATGCAGGTGGTGTACCAGAAATTATTCAAGATGGAGAAAATGGATTTTTAGCGCCTATTAGAAATGCTCGCTTATTAGCCAAAAAAGTAAACTATTTATTAGCGAATCCTAGTATTGTAGAACAGTTTATTAAAAATGGAAAGAAGACTGCACTTCAATTTTCTAAATCCATAATGGCTAGTAAGACTTTAGTTGTTTACAAAAATATTATCTACTTTTAAAACCCAATCCAATCACACCACCTTGTTTAAATCGCTCCAATTCTTCTCGTTGAATACTTTTATAATAAAAACCAGCAATTACACCAAAGGCAAATCCACCGATATGCGCCCACCATGCCACGCCACTTGATTCTGCTGTTTCTGGTCCAATGGCAGCAAATCCGCTAAATAATTGTTGGATAATCCAAAACCCCAGGAATAATAAAGCTGGTATTTTAAAAGACCTAAAAAGAAAAACAACTAAGATTTTTATTTTAGAGGCAGGAAACATAATTAGATAAGCTCCTAAAACGGCTGAAATAGCACCACTTGCACCAACAGTAGGAATGGTACTATCAATATTAAAAAAGATATGGCCAGCATGAGCTGCTAAGCCACCTGCTATATAGAAAATTAGAAAATTAAGATTTCCTATTATTTGCTCAATATTATCTGCAAAAACATATAAGAATAGCATATTCCCAATTAGGTGCATCCAACTACCATGTAGAAACATACTTGTCAATAAGGTATGATAATCTTCCCCGTTCATGGTTTCAGCAGGAATCGAACCAAAAGCTAAAATAAATTGATTTAGTTCATTAATAGGAAGGGATGCTTCATATAAATAGACCAATACATTGATACCAATAAAAAGATAGCTAAAAATCGGTTTACTACCTCCACGAACTTGATCATCGCCAATAGGAAATATCATGTTAAATAGTTTATAGATTTTGTATATTTTTAAATGAAGCGGCAAGATAGGAAAAAAGACCAGAATAGACTCGTTCGTAGATAAAAGAAGCAGGGTTTTCTTATAAAAATGGAAGTAACCCTTAGTAGCTTGATTTCTTTAGGCATGTGCGATGAATCGGAGATATGGCAATATTTGTTATACTATATGGGGGGTATTCAAATTCAAATCCTTCGGATTTTTTGCGTACCATGAGTTATTAAATTGTTTTTCTCACTTTGATTTCAGCGAAACGTAAGAAACTAATTTAAAAAAATTTATTTTTGTGATAGGGGGGACTTCATCTTTTTGTCATCCTATTAATAGAAATGGTTAAAGCTGTATGAAAGAGGAGCAAAATTTAAATAATATCGCAAAGTATCTTTCGGACAATAGTGATCCGAAGGAAAGGGAGGAATTGTTTGCCTGGGTGGAAGAAGACCCCGCAAACAAAGCCCTCCTAGAAGATAGTATGGAAGTATGGGAAGTATCCGAACCGACTGAGTTGGAATTTCAGCCAAATTTAGAGGCGGCTTGGAATAAAATGGATAGTCGATTGCAAGAAGCTAGACAAACGACTAGTCAGGAGGCTATCGTTCGACCAATTAGTTTTTTCAAACCTTGGGTGCGCATTGCTGCTGCGGCAATTATTTTATTAGGCATTGCACTTTGGCAATATCCAAATTTTAGCGATGGTGAAATGATAGAACGACAGACCATTGCCCAAGAAAAAACGACCATTGATTTACCAGATGGTAGCAAAGTTTGGTTAAATCAAAATAGTAGTTTACAATACAAAAAGACGTTTGATCAAAGAATTGTCTATTTAGAAGGAGAAGCCTTCTTTGAAGTGGCTAAAAAAAATGGACAATCTTTTGAAATATTTGCAGGAAAATCAAAGACTAAAGTTTTAGGTACTTCTTTTAATGTAAGAGCCTATCCCGATGAAAATAAGGTAGAAATTGCAGTAGAAACAGGAAAGGTTGATTTCTCAGCGGAGAATGATGCTAAAGAAAACGCCTTATTGACTAAAGGAGAATTTGCGACTTATACGAAGAGCAGCCAAGAGGTTCAAAAATTAACCTTGGCTAAATTGAATGCAGCGGCATGGAAAAAAGGCGCTTTACGTTTTGATAATACCAATTTGGCAGAGGTAGTAGAATCTTTGGAACGCTATTATGATATCGATATCGAAGTAGATAACCCTAAAATTTTCAATTGTATTTTGATTATTACTGGAACGTATGAGAAACCTATTTTAGAGGAATTACTCGAAATACTTGAATATACCAATGGATTAAAAATTGAAAGAAACGCTGATACAATTTTTAGTTTTTCAGGAAAAGGCTGCGAATAATTTTGCATCAACTAGTATCTAGCAACCAGTAACCAGCAAAACCCTAACTAAGATTCAATGATAAAAATCACCCAATTGGTATTTTTATTTCTATTCCCTTTATGTGTGCAAGCACAATCGGTGGATTTGAATCAGCAGGTTACTTTACGCTATAAAAATCAACGATTGGGTTTTATCCTTTCGGATGTAAGTCGAAGGTATGGCATCCCTTTTTCTTATAGTAGTAATTTTATTCCTGTAAAAAAAAGAATAACCATCAGCGAGCGGAATATTCAACTTGGAGAAGGTTTGCATAAATTATTTGCCCCTACTCAAATTATTTATGCCGTTATTGGCAATAGCATCGCATTAAAAATTGATGAATCCAAAGTGGTCATTCCAATGATTGAAACACCGATTGAACGCAATCGGAATATTGAAATGGAAACGCTTTCTTTTTTAAAGCGACAGAGTTATCCGATTTTAGTTTGGGAACATCCCATTCCTCCTGAGGTATTGGCAGAAATGAAAATCGTAAAGGCTCCTCCATCTACTTTAGAAGTAGCTGATCAGACAACAGATGGTTTCTTAACCGAACAAATGATTCAAGTTACGCTTATTCCACCTTATGGGACAAATCAGGAATTAGCAGAACAGATGGTCAATACGTTTTCCTTTAATATATTATGGGGCAGGAATGGTGGGCTGAATGGAATTGAAATAGGTGGTTTTGTGAATACGATTACCAATAATATGCGAGGTTTTCAATTGGCAGGTATTGGTAATCAAGTAGAAGGCGATGCGCAAGGCGGACAATTGGCTACGATTTTCAATTATAATAAAGGCTTTACCAAAGGAGTTCAAGCTAGTTTATTCAATATTGCTAATAGTGCCAATATTATTCAACTTGGAGGTATTGCTAATTTTATCCAATCAGATTTTGAGGGGGTGCAAGCGGCTCTAGTTAGTAATTATGCCAAAGAAAAAGCAGATATGCAATTTTCTTTGGGGATTAATAAAGCGAGTCAAGTTAATACTTTACAAGTTGGATTAATTAATATTGCGGATAAGGTGGAGGGTAGACAA
>CAZXYA010000580.1:0-5791 GCA_964644655.1 uncultured Saprospiraceae bacterium
AGGATGGGCAAATCGATAAATTCATGGGCGATTCTGTGATGGCTTTATTTAAGGGCCCAGACCATTTAACCAAAGCTATTCAAGCTAGTTTAGCTATCAAACAACAAATTAAGGCACAAGCTACCTCAGCCGCATTTGAAGTATCCATTGGCATTAATTGTGGAGAAATGATTTCGGGTAATATTGGTTCCGCCAGTTTGAAAAGATTAGATTATACCGTCATTGGAGATGTCGTAAATACCGCCCAACGCTTACAAGATGCCGCTCAACCCAATCAAATTTTAACCACCCAAGCCGTCGCCAAACAAATAGATACACAATTTAATTGTCTGGTGGTGGGGGAAAAAGACTTTAAAAATAAGACCAATCCTATCGTGGTTTTTGAAATTCTTAATCTAATCCAATTAGAGAAAAACCTTTGATGTATCAATTAAATTTCAATATAGATTGAAGCGTTTGGGGCTATCCAGTATTTCAATTAATAAAACCCAGTAAGTCATATTGATATTATAAATATTTAAAGGGTAACTATAAAATTAATCATCATTCAATACTTTATCGACAAAAAAATATTAATTTTGGGCGATAACTATATTTTTTAAACTACTTATCGCCCAAAATTAATATTTTGAATAATTCAATGGAAATAATTGGCAGAATATCCGAATTAGAAACTTTGGATAATTTATATAAAAGCAAGAAGTCAGAATTTGTGATTGTGTATGGTAGGAGAAGAGTGGGTAAAACATTTTTAATTAGCCGAAAATTTGAAAATCAGTTTACTTTTAGAATGACCGCTTTAGCCAAAGGAAAATCAAAAGTACAATTACAAAATTTTCATAATTATTTGCTACTTTTTGATTCAACAGCAGTTAATAAACCTATTCCAAAAAATTGGCTGGAAGCCTTTCAAGTATTAATTCAGTTTTTATCAAAAAGTAAGGCGAAAAAGAAAGTCATTTTTTTTGATGAATTGCCTTGGTTTGATGCGCATGGCTCGGATTTTTTAGTGGGCTTAGAACATTTCTGGAATGGTTGGGCTGCCTACCGGAATGATATTTTATTAATAAGTTGTGGTTCCGCAGCCTCCTGGATGATAAAAAAATTGATAAGGGATAAGGGAGGATTACATAATAGAGTTACAGAAAGAATTGTTATACAACCCTTTACCCTTCGAGAAACAGAATTATTCTTACAGGCAAAAGGGGCAGATTTTGACCACTACCAATTATTAGAACTATATATGGCAGTTGGAGGTATTCCTTTTTATTTGGAAAATATTCAAGTTAATAGGAGTATCTCTCAAAATATAGACCGTTTGTTTTTTACGCCAGGAGGGCTTTTGTATGGAGAATATTTTGATTTGTACCGCTCTTTATTTAAGAATTCTACAAGACATATTGCAATAGTAGAAGCCTTAGCCAATAAATCCAAAGGGCTTTCTAGAAAAGAATTAGTAAAGCAATCAAAACAAAAGGAGGGGGGAAATCTATCTGTAGTATTGGATGAATTAGAACAATCAGGTTTTATAAAAAGATATTTTCCTTTTGGTAAGACTCAACGAAACGCCCTTTTTCAGTTAAGTGACCAATATTCTTTATTCTATCTAACCTTTGTACGCAACTCCAAGGCACAAGGCGAAGGAGCATGGCTTTCTCGATTAGGACACCCGAAGTGGCGCGCATGGAGTGGCTATGCTTTTGAACAAATTTGCCGATACCATATTAAGCCCATAAAAAAGTATTTAGGAATAGGTGCAGTTTACACAGAAGTTTCTACATGGCGAAGCAAAAAAAAAGAAGGAGGGGCACAAATTGATTTAGTCATAGATAGAAATGATAGAGTTATTAATATATGTGAAATTAAATTTACCGAAACACCTTATACCATAACCAAACCTTATGCTGAAAAATTGCAAAACAAATTAAGGGTTTTTAAAGAGGAAACTCGTACACGTAAGACTTTATTTCTCACAATGATTACGACTTATGGATTAAAGCCCAATAGTCATTCTAATCGTTATGTAAAAGATACTTTAGAAATGGAGGCTTTATTTGATTAGAGATTTTTTTGCTGTAGGCATTGAAAAGAAGCTAAACTACTACTTAAAAGTAATAATCATGGCAACCTCAAAAAATAAAAAAACCACTAATTTACAAGAATTAGAAAAATTGCTACTACAACAAGCAGCAAAAATCGCCCAATTGGAAAAAGGGCAAGCCATTGAAGCAGCCATTGAACGCATCCGAGTCAAAGCCTTAACCATGCATCATTCCCATGAAGTAAAGGATGTAGCAAACGTGATGAGAAAAGAACTAATGGGTTTGGGTTTGGAAGGAATTTCTGCTGCCACTATTTGGATTGAAGAAACCACAGGAAAAGTACGTTCTTGGGATTTCACCAACGTCCAAGAAGCGGCAGATAGTAAAGACCTTAGCGTAGATTTAATCATAGATTTAGAAAAAGGTCGGGCGCATCCCAAAGCCTACTTTTGGAATGTTTGGAATAATAAAAAAGAAACCTATTCCGTGGTAGAATCCGATATAGCCACCTTATATGCTTCTATGAATTGGTTGGTGGAATTAGATGAAACAATGGGCAAAGAGATGTTGCATTTATTGGATACGGGGCAATTAACTTATTGGTGGCATGCTTCTGCTGCTATCAAAAAAGGAGCAATAACCATAGATTTTGCAGCAGCTCCTCCTCCTGAAATGGCGATTATTTTGCCAAAAATGGCAGTCGCTTTTGATTTGGCTTATCGGCGATTTGAGGACTTACAAAAAGCGGAAGTACAAGCTAGAGAAGCACAGGTAGAGACGGCATTAGAAAGAGTGCGGTCTAGAACGATGGCAATGCATCAAAGTGAAGAACTAGGAGAAATAGTGGCAACATTGTATAAAGAACTAGATTCCTTAGGATTGTCTGCGCTGGGTTTTGAATTAATTCTATTTAAACCAGAAAGTAATATACTCGAATATTGGAGCAACCCAGCAGCATTAGAAATGGCCCAATGTTATAAAGTACCAAGAGCCGTACATACTTTATTTGACCGACAATGGTCGGCATGGGAAAATCAACAAGAAAGGCTCATCATTGAATTGACAGGGAAAGAAAAACTTGATTTTGATACCACTTTGTTTACCAAAACAGAATTTCGTGATTTACCCGAAGAAATTAAAAAAGTTATCGGAGGGCATGTATCTGCCACTTTTTCTCATGTTTCTATGAAATATGGTCTTTTGGAGGCAATAGATTTTAAGCCGCTATCAGAATCCGAATTTTTAATAGTTGACCGGTTTGCTAAAGTTTTTGAGCAAACCTATACCCGTTTCCTAGACTTGCAAAAAGCAGAAGCCCAAGCCAAAGAAGCTCAAATTGAAGCAGCCTTAGAACGAGTCCGTGCTTCCTCGATGGCGATGCATAACAGTACAGAAATGCAGCAAGTCGTGCAGGTCATGTTTGAGCAAATGCAGCCTTTTGGTATTTCAAGTCACGCCACCTCATTAGAAATATTTGATGAAGCAAATGTTTTGATTGATTGCTGGTTTGCCGACCATCTGAATAGTTATCACATTACTCATTATGAAATAAAAGGTAAAAAGAACCCTACCATTAGAAAAATGTGGAAATGTTGGGAGGAGCAACAGCCTAACATAACCATACATTTAAAGGGCGCAAAAAAGAAAACGTACGATACTTATTTATTTACAGAAACGGGTTTTAAGGATGTTCCAAATGCCCTAAAAAAAGATATTCGTTCCTTTAAGGAAGCCTATTTTACTTGTTGCAGTATGCAGTATGGTTTAATACAGGTGGTTGACCATCACCCAATTCCTGCGGAGAACATAGCAATCATTCAACGCTTTGCCAAAGTTTTTGAGCAATCTTATACCCGCTTTTTAGACTTACAAAAAGCAGAGGCACAAGCAAAAGAAGCTCAAATCGAAGCCAGCATGGAAAGGGTTCGTTCAGCTGCCATGGCGATGCATAAAAGTGACGAATTAGCTAAAGTAAATGCCGTCGTATTTAAGGAACTAAAACAATTAGGATTTGACCCTAGCATTTGTGGTATTGGAATTTATGATAAAGCTACCAAAGGCTCCATTTGGTGGCAGGCGTTTGAAGATATAAATAAAATTCCAAGGAGTTTTTCTATGCCTTATGTGGAAGGGCCTTGGTTTAGAGAAATTTACCAAGCATGGAAACAACAAGTGCCTTATACCTCTTTCCAAATGGTAGGTGAGGTTCGAGAAGAACACACTAAGTTGGCTTTTGCATATACAGAAATGAAAGATTTACCAGCAGCCGTAAAAGACTATTTAGCGAATACAGACTTACAATTGCATTATATTTCTATGGTGCATGGTATGTTAGAAGTAGCCACAGATGAGAACCTTAACGAAGCACAAATTCAATTATTGCAACGCTTTACCAAAGTGATTGATTTAACCTATACACGGGTAGCAGATTTGCAACAGGCAGAAGCCCAAGCTAGAGAGGCGCAAATCGAAATTGCTTTAGAAAGAGTCCGTGCCAGAGCAATGGCGATGCGGCATAGTGAGGAATTATCCAAAGCAGCAGAACTATTATATCAAGAATTTTTTAAACTAGGTGTCGAATCTTTTTCTTGTGGTTATTTACTCAATGATGATGAACATAAGGTTTGGGATATTTATTTGACCAATCCGGGAGAAACAGCCTTTAAAGAGTTTTGGAAATGTCCTATGGAAGGGGATGCTTTTTTGAAAGCCAGATATCAAAGTTGGAAAAACAAAGAACCCTTTCATTGTGCGGTACTAGCCGGCGAAGCCAATCGAAAACATCATGAATTTATCGCTCAGTTTGCCCCTTGGAAAGCAGAGATGGTCCATTCCTTACCGCCTAAACTAGTTTTTAATAGTGCCAATTTCTCTCTAGGTCATTTATTGGTGATTACCACCGAAAAAATGACAGAGGAATTGGAACAAGCCATGGTGCGTTTTGCCAGTGTTTTTGACTTGACCTATCGTCGTTTTTTGGATTTAGAAAAAGCAGAGGAACAAAATCGACAATTGGAAAAAGTCTTTCAAGAAAACCAACGATTATTACATAGCATCTTACCCGAGCAAATCGCCGAACAAATTCGCACAGGGCAACAAACCATCGTTAAAAGATTTGAGCAAGTCTCTATTCTATTTGCAGATATAGTCGGCTTTACCATCTTAGCAGAACAAATCAGCCCGCAAGAAGTAGTAGACATTCTGAATGGGCTATTTTCTAAATTCGATGATTTAACGGATAAATACCAGTTGGAAAAAATAAAAACTATTGGAGATGCTTATATGGTAGCGGCAGGCGTTCCCGAAGAAAAGGAAAATCACGCTCAATTAATGTTTGCTTTTGCCAAAGAAATGCTGCAAACGCTACAAGATTTTAATCATACTATCGGTACGGATTTAAAAATAAGAATCGGTATTAGTTCGGGACCAGTCGTAGCAGGCGTGATTGGCAAAAAGAAATTCGCTTATGACCTTTGGGGGGATACAGTCAATACCGCTGCTCGAATGGAAGCCAACGGGCAGGCTGACTGTATACAAGTTTCGCCTACGACTTATGCCATTTTGAAAAAGGAAGCTGTTTTTAAAAAAATACCGAATGTAGAGATTAAAGGGAAGGGAGTGATGAATGTATATTTGTGGACACCCTAACCCAAGGTGCAGCGCACCGACCACATTTGTAAGCTTCGAAAAAAACCACTACCTTCATTACCCTAACATACTAACAAGAAGAAAACTAAACTATGCAACAA
>CAZXYA010000581.1:0-5776 GCA_964644655.1 uncultured Saprospiraceae bacterium
TAGCGACAAAAGGCTTTTTCAGATGGCTGTAATTTTAAAGGGTAACAAGTCTAATACAAAAATTATCGTTTTCTAACTAAAACGTAGAGTCCGTCTGTGTTTAAATCCTCTTCTGTCATCTGCTTATACCTAGGTGCTAAACTCGAACGTTTTAGCCTATTTTTTCTTTTGTAGCGAGTTCGAAAAAGTATTTCAAAACCACTTTCTTCAAAATATTCGAGGTGGGTAGATGCAGGACAACGATTTAACAAAAAGTCATCTCCACCTTTTACAATAGTCCATTCGAAGTCTGTATAAGTCCAGAAATCATTCCATTCTATGGTATGCCCTAAAGAATCTAAAGCGATGGTATGGGACATAATTCCACCCGGTTTAATCCATTGCTGCATCGAATAATAAGCATTATCAATATCCTCGATAGATTGCAAAACGCCTTGAGAGAAAATGAAATCAATTGATTTTTTTTCTGTTACAACGGTATCGTCCCAAGGCACATAAATTTCAATTAATTTATTATTTGGATTATCTGGATCCTTTAATTCTTTTCTAATTTGTTCGATTCTATCTGGATGCATAGCTTTTGCCAATCTATCTGCTGGCAATAACGCTGCTGGATAATTGTAATCCTCCAATTTTGGTCGAACCAATGGATATTTTTCATCCCCATTTAGCGCCGTTTTATTTTTGAATAATTCGACGATTTCATCTAGCATTTTTAGATTTAAATCTACATCCCAATATTTAATCGCCTCTAAAGCGTACACTTTTTCTGCACCACTCAATAATGCTGCAATAGAGGAACCTAAGGAACTACCTGGCCCGATTTCTGCCACTACTTTTGGAAAAGGAACATCGGCTTTCGCCCAATTCACCAAATGCCTCATCCAAATATTATAACAATAAAGACTTTTCGTACCTGTCCCAGGTTTGTGTCGCCTTGCAATTAACGTTTTTGCGCCAGGCAAACGTTTTATTATTCCTTTTGTTAATGGTACTAGTTTATTGATACCCATTTCTTTAAATTTTTACTTTCAATAATATGTTTACAATATTTGTGACTAAGTATAAGGATTGAAGGATTGAAGATGTGCTGAGAATCAACACATTATCTTTAATTCAAACTTAAGATAAATGTGTCCAAGTACTTATTTAGCATTTATTTTAACCATACAGTAAATAAAGTCCATAGAGTTCATAAAGTAATAGTAGTGTGTCTTTATACACTAAAAGCTTTATGTTCTATGTGTACTTTATGGTTGAAAAATAATTTTGCTGAACAGTTACCAGTATTTATAAATTCCCAGCAAGCCCTTATATTCAACTTAAGCACTAGCTTTCACAACTAACTCCTTAGTTTGTTTTGGATAAAGTACATTTTCATAAAGTGCTTCATGCTTTTTCACAACAGCATTTATATCAAAATCCTTCAACATCTTTTGCTTTAATTTAGCTGCCTTTCCTAAAGCTTCATCGTAATTGGTTAGGACCTGTTCCATTGTTTGCGGCAATGCCTTTATATTCGATAATAAATAGCCATTTTCATCATTCAATAGCATATCGATACTGCCAACATTGGTTGAGATAATGGGTAAATTACTAGCCCCTGCTTCTAATAAAACAATGGGTAAACCTTCCCAAAGTGAAGGCAAAACAAGGCAATGTGCTTGATTGCAAAGCGCTGGAATATCTGACCGCTGCCCTAATAATTTCACTTCGCTGTCTAATTCCTGATGAGCAATTGCAGCCGCTAATTCCGCTTGAAGTGGTCCTTTCCCTGCGATTAATAATTGGCATTTTATGCCTTTTTCCTTTAGTTGTTTAATCGGTGCTAATAAAGCTGCTTGGTTTTTCTCGGGTCCTATTCTGCCAATAGATAAAAAGGTGAAAACTGGAAATTTTGGCAATTCCATTTCATAATTTTTTACAGCAATTCCATTGGCAATCAGCTGTGCATCTGCTCGATAAATCGATATTTTCATTTTATCTGAAAATAAAATATCTGCAGCTCTCAAAGATTTTGTCCATTTCACAAATTGTTTACCTCCTCTTGCTTCCAAATTATAAGTATGTGGAGTAAAGACAAATTTTAAATGTCTAAATCGAAGTTTTAATAAAGTTGCAGCAAAACCAGAATTATATAAGTGGGCATGGATAATTTGAATACCTTCTGCTTGTATGAATTGGCTAAGTTGCTGAAATGTTCTAGCAAAAGCTTTAGGTGTTTTTCTTAAATTAAATACTTTAACTCGAATACCTAAAGCCTCGAATTCAGGGACCATCTCCGTTAATTCTATCATACTCACTACAACTACTTCAAAGGCCTGCTTATCAAGATATCGACATAAATCTAGCACTACTTTTTGAGCGCCACCTACTGGTAAGCCGTTGATAAGTTGTAGTATTTTTATTTTTTTCATGCTATTTATTTTCAAGGATGCGTTTGTTGTATAGTTAGACTACTATACATTTTTCCAACCCTAAACCCCATATTCTTTGCTGCCACAGGCAGCTTTTAATAAAATGTACATAGTATTAACCACAAAAAGATTTCAATTGATTTTATTTGGTGTCGGAGCTACGCTCCTTACTAGCAATTTCGGATAATTAAGTCTACAGACGGTGTCAGAGCGCTGCTCTTTTATCAAAAAATCAAGGAGCATCGCTCCGAAACCGTCTGTAGAAACGTTTTTAACTACTTGTTTTCCAGAAGGAGGTAGCTTCGACACTAGATACAAATAGCAATCTTTTTGCGGTCAAGAGTATAACGTATATTGTAAAATTTACGATTCTGCCTTAGTCAGCATGGTCTTCCCTTTCCGCAAGCAGCGAAAAAAATTATCCGCCAACCCTTTATTGAAAAAGCCATTATCAATGTATTGATAACTGTCTGGAAATGAAATGAAATGTGCTGCGTTTTTGGCAATAAAGGTTGCTAGTTTTTGGAAATGCTTTTCGGTATCCATTTGATTGGTGTGTAAACAAAGCGTATAGATGCCTTTACCAAAATTTAAGCCTGATTCAAATAATTGAGGGACAAAAATCAAACCTTCTTGTTCGTAAGGATAAAGCCCATAACCATCGGTCACATATTTAAAATTCGTCATTTTTAGTGCCGCTACTGTATTCCAATCCATAGAATGAGATGGCGCCATGAAAATATCGGATTCGAGTCCTTGATATTTTAATATTGCTCGCCCTTTGGCTAACATTTCTACCTGTTGCTCTAGCGATAAACCTGCAAATTCTGCTTGCGTAGAGATGTCAAACATACCGCCGTCTTTAGTGTGGTACAAATGCTCAAAACCATGTTGAGCAATGGTCCAACCTTGTCGTTGATACTTGCGCATTAACGTCCAAAAGTTCTTTTTCGGTGGGTCTGGCATTAAAGTAACATCTTTGTTATCTGGAATGACTCCTATCAAAGGTTTTAGGTTATAGGCATCAATCGTCTTTTTCAATCGTAGAAATTTTGCCCAATCCATACGTGGACATATATCGTCTAGCCTTAAAATAAATTTTAGCATCCTATATTTTTTGCGCCTGTACATACATACTACCCGTTGTCAAATCATCCTCATTTAAGGTTCGGAACTGAGGAGCTAATTGAGTAGTTTGGAGCTTATTTTTTTCTCTAATCCGTTGGTGTAAAAGCACCTTAAAACCGTATTTTGTTAGATAATTCAAATGTGCGGAGGCAGGGCGGCGATTGATTAAAAAGTCACTTCCACCTTTCAAAATTTTCCATTCTAAATCTGAATACGTCCAATGGTCATTCCAAGCTGCAGTATGCCCTAGAGATTTGAAATCAATAGAATGAGACATGATGCCATTTGGTTTTAACCAACGATTCATCGCGATATACGCCGCCTCTATACCTTCAATAGATTGTAAAACGGCTTGAGAAAAAATAAAATCTACGGAATTATCTTGCACAATAGAACCATCCGACCAAGGCACAAAGACCTTAATAAACTGGTTATTTGGATTGCTTAAGTCTTGTAATTCTGCTCTAATTTTTTGGATTCTGTCTGGATGTAAATTGACGGCCATTTGTGCCTCAGAAAGTATACCGATTGGAAAACCATAGTCTTCCAATTTTGGCTTGACGACAGGATAAGCAGCCTCATCACCTATCGGTTTTTTTTGCTGAAATAAAGTAACTAATTCATCAAAAATTCTAAGGTTAAGCGGCACATTCCAATATTCTACCACCTCTAAAGCATATATTTTATTCACTCCCGATAATAAAGCTGCTAAACTCGTTCCTAAGGAACTACCCGGACCAATTTCCGCAACTACTTCAGGCATGGTATGTTTTACTTCGGACCATTTGCTTAGGTGGCGCAACCAAACCGTATAGCAATATTCGCTTTGCGTACAGGTACCCGGTGCATGCCCTAAAGCGATAATTTTTTTAGCTCCAGGAATATGTTTTATCATTCCTTTAATTAGTGGAACTACTTTTTGTGTGTTCATCATTTTTATTTTTTATTGAGAACAATAGCAGAATTAGCCTACAAATAATTGTTCATATTGGCGAATAATAGCGTTTACGCCAAAATTTGATTTTGTATAATTAATAATTTCCTGTTGGTCAAAGGTGTAAGTTTTGGCTTTATTAATGGTCGTTGCTAAAGCGGTTAAATCACCATTTTCGACTAAAAAACCATTTTTTGCAGGCGCAATAATTTCATCCAATCCTCCTGGTACTTTAAAAGCTACGGTTGGTATACCAATTGCCCCCATCTCAATTAGGACATTTGGGAAACCTTCATAATGAGAGGTCATTATGCACAAACTCTTTTGGTTGATAAATTTAAAAGGATTTGTTTGTCGCCCTAGTAAATGGATATTTTGGCTTAAGCCTAAAGTATTGATGATTTCCTGCAATTTTTCTGCTTGTTCTCCATCTCCAATAATTGCCAATTTAAAATTTGGTCCAAATTGCTTTTTATATTCAAACATCGACCTAATTAATCGCTCATATCCCTTTTGATAAGTCAATCTACCTATGCTGACCATATCATAGGCTGGTAATTGGTTTTCTGCAAATTTGCTTTGTATTTCAGGCAATGCTACTGGATTATTAATGACCACCATGTTTTGATGTTGGATACCCAACTGTTGTAGGGATTTTTTCATATCCATTGACTGACAAACAATGGTATCCATTTTTTTAAAAACCGTTTTATACAATACCTTGGAAATAAAAGAAAATTTTATGGTTTTATCCTTAAACCTTTCGGTGGCAACATTAGATTCTCTGGCAATAAATTGGATGTTTTTTGGAAAAAGAAAACGATTCAATGCTAGAAATAAATTGAGGTGACCAAAAGTAGAAAAAACAACTTGGGGCATTGTTGCCTTAATCAATTTTCTAATTTTTAAAAGCGCATGTCTAGTACGCGTAATTTTTAAATCAATGACCTTCACTTCTGGTCGAATTTCAAAAAATCGTTCTGCACCATCAATAATAATTAGCTGTATATCAAATAATTGCAAGTTGATATAGTTGGCTAGTAGGCTAATGAAACGTTGCGCCCCTCCTAAGCCCAAATCAGGGGTAATCAATAGGACTTTGGTTCTATTATCCATTCTTTTTCATCCAATTTGCTAAGACCACTAATGCCCAAAGATTTGGAAACCGATTGTACTTACCTGATAAATGTTCCTTAATTAAGCCTTGTACGCCTTTGACATGAATGCCTGGGATTTGTTTTAATTGGCGCTCATTCAAGGTGTCTAATAAATACCCTTTCAACTCTTTTCTAAACCA
>CAZXYA010000582.1:0-5772 GCA_964644655.1 uncultured Saprospiraceae bacterium
TGCTGCCTTTGGCAGCTAAAAAGTGGGGTTTGGGGTAAGCAAATCTTGATTTTTCAACGAAAAATCAAGATTTGCTTACCCCAAAAGCCTATTTCCTCGCACGTAGCGAAGCGAAGTGCGTGATTTCGTAAAATGTGTACGGTAGAGAAAATTAGTATATTAAGGTTTTCTTGTAAAAAAAAATCCCTTTTTTACAAATATTGCCATTCAGTTTACTCCGATTCATCGGAGATATGGCAATATTTGTTATACTACATCCTATTATTTTAATGTTCCTAATTTTTCATCAAAAAACCTTGTCAATAGATTAGTCTCCGCTTGGTCAACCGAATTAACTATTCAATAATCAACTTTTTCTTCTTCTTTGTGTTAGGCTGCTACGCTTTATTATTAACCAAAAAAGAAAAATATGTTTGGCTTATTCAAAAAAGACCCAACCAAAAAACTGGAAAAAGAATACGAAAAATTAATGGAAAGAGCCAGAGATGTACAGCGTTCTGGGGATTTAAAAGCTTATGCGGTATTAATCGAAGAATCTGAAACTATTTCAACTAAAATAGACGCTATCAAGAATGCAGGGAAATAACTATGTTCTTGGTAGTTCTGGAATTGGAGCATGAGTTTAGCTAGTTGTCGGTTGTCAGTTGTCGGTTTAAAACTGACAACTGATAACCGACAACTGATCCACTAATTACTTATTGGTGTACCAAAAATGGCCACTTCTCCAATTTTTGCGGAGTTACTTAATTTAGTAAACCGTAAATACCGAACCGATAAATTCAAATTATTTAGTTCATGCCATTGGCGATAAGCGGCTGTAAAATACGTGGTAATGCTTACCCAATTACCATTACCATTACCGCTTTGATATTCTACTCTAAAATTGCCATTGCTTTCAATATCATAAATATGGATGGCATCTAGCGCATATACTTGTTGTAAATCAACAATAGCAATAATTGGTGGAATACCTAATCCTGGGGTATAATCTTCTCCCCAATTGCTGATTGGAATGCCCGTTTCTCCACAAATTGGATTGCCAAATTGAGGTTCATCAAATAAACGACGGGCATCAAGATGTTCAGTTGGCGTTAAATCATTAATCCAATCGGCTTCTACACAAATAAAAGTTGGACAATTGTCATCACAATTTTCATCGTCATCGTCATTATTGTCAGTACATTGATTAGCAGTTAAGGTAGTAGTACTAGTTGTTTGATTTGTTGACAATTGCCCCTCAAAGTTGACTACTTGTAAATTGAAAGTATAGTTGGTGTTTTCTAACAAATTATTAACCCCAAAAGCAATGGGTGTCCTCAGAGGACGAAAAGATAAATTGATATTCCCTGGTTGTATGGTTAAATCATAATGGGCAATTTCATTAGCTGGGGGAGTCCAAGTTAAGGTAACTTCCTGACAACCTGTTTGGCTAACTTGAAAATTGGTAACCCCATTTGGTGGCGTCGAGTTGGAACAATTATTATTAGCTGTTTGAAAAGTAATAATGTCTAATTCGGTTGGGGAAGTACTCGAATTTTCTGCGAATAAAAAACACTCATAAACAGTTCGAGGCAGCAAATTATTCAAGGTAAAAGAATTAGCAGACGGAGGCAAAATAATTTCTTCCAAACTATTTGTAGTCGTAACCACTAATTTCAATTGATTAATAGTAGCGTTTATTGGCAATACCCAATTCAAATTAGCGGAAATACAAGTTATATTATTAGCCGCTAAATTATCAATGGACCCTGAGGGGGGATCAGTAGGAATGAATGGGCTGGCATGGATCACTATTTCATTAATATTGGCATCACCATCCATTTTTGTAATCCGTAAAAATCGAGCATGGACCGTGGGATGTTCAAAAGGGATCCATTCATTAAAGGCATTCGTAAAGTAATTAAAAAGCGGTTGCCAAACTTCATCTTCATCTAAATATTCTATCACAAAAGTACCTGCGGAATTCCCATCAAAAAGAAAAATAGTATCTAAGTTATATACTGCTTGTAAATCTAGTTGTGCGATAACTGGTGGTAGGCCATCTAAGAGATCGAATTCAAAGCCCCACTCACTCGTTGGATTGGTATTATTACCACAAATTGGGGCAGTTTCTTGTTCATCGACTAAACGAGTAGGGTCATAATCGTCAGGTTTACTGGGGGTTAAATCAGTAATCCAGCTTGCTTGTAGACATAATTGAGTTGGACAATTAGGAGTGCAATTTGCTTGGCATTCAACTGTCGGCAGCGTATTGCCAATTAGGGTAAATGAAGTAGATGCCTGTCCAATATTATCTATGGTTAAAATGGAAAAATTGAAAGTAGTCCCATCAACTAAATTGCCTAAAGTTAAGGTTTGGTTATTCTGTAAGAATGGAAAAAATTGCTCCTGATTCCCATTATAAATGACCCTATAACCACTTATATCTCGATCAAAAGGTGCTTCAATATCTATAGTAATGCTATTACAAGAATTAGCGATGATATTTGCATTTTGTACAATGCCCGGTGCAATATCTTGCGTAAAGCCAGATAATTCTCCGCACAAAAATAATTCTCCTAACTGTACCATATCATCAGCACTTGCTATGAATCGAAGATACCGAATAGGTTGATTGTTCGTAAATAAATCGGTAAAATATTGCCAATCATTAGTACTAATAGTGGGATAAGTTCGGATGGTCGTCCAAGGCCCGTTGGGAGAATCGGCTGTTTGGAGGTCTAATACCCCGATTCCACCACCATCATATAAAGCAAGGATGTCAATATCATAATAGGCACCTAAATCCAAACTTAAGCGTTCTTGAGTCATAGATTGGTCCGCAGGGAAATCAAATCCCCAAAAGGTACCAGGGGCTAAATTTGGTTCACAAAATGGATCTAGATTACTTTGTTCATCGACTAATCGAGTAGCATTTTGAAGACTTATGAATGGATCAAAAATCATAGAAGCATCCAAGGGGATAACACAAGTATTTCCAATGGATAAAGTACTTGTTTGGATCGTACAAATAGGGGCTGTATTTGGGTTGGAGGCATCGACTGCCACTCCTTCAGGAATCAAAAATAGGGTAATGGTTGTATTCGGAGCAAAATCTGCGATTGTATAGCTTAGTAAACTAGCGGGTATTTCATCGGCTGCTAAAAATGCCTCTTCTAAGGAGAAATCACTAAGCGTTTGTTGACCTTCCATATACCATATTTGGAAATTATCGACACCGTTTTGTGCATCCCAATTGAGTTGAAGACTACCACAGGTTTGGTTGCTAATGGTCAAATTAGAAGTACAGCCAGTACCAGAAACATAATCATTATCGCCAACGATCACAAAAACAGGACTTTCACTAGCGGTAATACTAGGTGTCATGCCTGTTAAGGGCGAACTAATTCCTTTAATACTTGGTGCGCCCAATTCTACCAATGTTGCCGAAGTAGCACCCTCTAAATTTAAATTGAAAGTAGTGGTACTACCATCAGAAGTTGGATTCCAGACCGCATAAATTCTTTTGTTGGCATCATTCGGATCAAGGAAACGATAAACTCTAGGGCAAGTTAAATCAGAACAGCTTGATAAGTCCGCATCGAAGACCATATCCGTTAGCACGTTTTTCATAGTATAAACATAATACCAAGAATCCTTTGGTTTAAAATCGTTAAACTGGGTTTCTAATAAACCTGCACTTGTAAATAACGTACAAAAAGGGCCTGTACAAACATCTCTTAAATCAAAAATCATCGCCTTATCAAATCCAGCAGCTATGGTTTCCAAATAGCTACGAACTAACCATTGACCTTGTACTTGATATTGACTGAAATTCCCAATAGTCGGGACACTAATAGGCGAATTATTGTTAGTATCATACCCAAATTCGGAGAGCCATAATTCTGTTTCGGGCATTAAGGAATCTCGATAAGCTACAAAAGTGGCTAAAAAGTCTCTTAAACCACCTGCCTCAGGGCTAATACCGCTAGTTGATAAATTAAAATCAGGATTATTCCCTAAATAATTGTGGATGTTGATGACATCAAAAGGTAAAGGAGCATTGGCAGGTCTATTGATTTTAGACCATTCGACAATGCGACGAATATACCCTAAATCGGCATCTTCTAAACCACTCATCACAACCTTCATATTAGGATCAGCATTTTTGATACCGACCGTACTAATCATTTGACTAGGGTTATCAGGATTGGGAACTAAGCCTAAAGTTTGGGCATGACCGTCATAATCAGCACTTAACATTGCTGCATATTCTTCAGGAGAGAAAATATCGTTTTGATCGGGTTCATTCCAGTTTTCTAAGTAGTCGATAAAACCTAAACCTGTAATGGTTAATTCCTCAGGTGCTAGTCTTGGTGCAATTAAGGTATTTTGTTGATTGGCGTTAAAAACGGTATTTCCATAGCGAGCAGCATATTGATACAAATAAGCGGCATGCGCAATATAAGAACTAGGCAATAAGGGATTGGTTCCTCCAACAATAGGTTTTTGTGCTAAAACCACATCGGCATTTGGATCACCTTGACTTAAAAAGGGGTTGACAATTTGAGGAATACTTCGTAGCGTAACTGGGCTGATTGTCAATCCATTACCATTAATTTCGCTGTAGAAATCATCAAAGCGAATAAAATCTATATAGTTAGGGTTCCAACGGTATTGATTGTTAGGAAAATCAGGAGAGGCATTTCCACTATTAGGAAAACCTTCGTTAAATACCCAAGGGTGAAATTCTCTGACCGTTCCAACGGCGCTCATTCTGGCAATTGGGTCTTGTCCACGAGTCGTTATACCCATGAATTGATCTACCGTAGTTTGGGAAACTAAGGAGAAATTTACGAACATAAAAAGCATAGCCATTCCCCACCTTTTGGCAACGATAAAGTGATTATTCATTAGTTTTTGTTTTTAGTCTTATTTTTAATCTTGGGGGGGAATAGATTAAACTATGTATAGTTTGAATGTACTAGAGGGGCTTCTTAATAAGAGAAACAAAGTTGTTGTATCTAATATTTTTGAAATGTAGTACTAAATTTAATAATGTAAAAAATGTTATTAATCAGATGATTAAGTGTGGTGATTAACAAAGTAAGATTTAGTGGTAAGTGGCAAACATGAAAATAATAGGAAAGGGGTATTTTAATTTAGTGTGAAAGTACGAAAAATACTTTTGTTAAGGTAACGCTATTGCGATTTTTTTAATATAAAAAAAAACAACCTAAGAAAAATTAGATTTTTTAGGTTGTTAAATAACAAATTTATAATCCCATGAACAGCAAGAGAACACACTAATTAAAGTAAAAGTTTTTACTATTCCTTTTTTTAGGTATGAGATTTACATTTTTTAAATGAGTAAATGATTGAATGAGAAAATATTTCTTACCTTGGCATTAATTCTCCGTAGATTCAAAATGAATTTGCTGATGCCTATTTAAAGTCCAAATGTGCATTAAAATTGTTTTTAAAAAATACTCCACAAACTAAAAATTGACATATGGCAGCGACTAATAATTCTGATCAGTCTTTAAAAAGAACCCTTGGCCCCTTAATGCTCTGGGGTTTAGGAGTAGGCTATGTGATTTCAGGCATGTATTTTGGATGGAACTTGGGTTTAGAGAAAGGGGGAACGCTTGGATTGGCAGTAGCTACTTTTTTTATCATCATTATGTACCTCACTTTTACTTTTAGCTATACCGAACTGGCTTGTGCGATTCCCAAGGCAGGAGGTGCTTTTGATTATGCCATTCGAGGATTAGGGAAAAACTGGGGTTTTTT
>CAZXYA010000583.1:0-5767 GCA_964644655.1 uncultured Saprospiraceae bacterium
TCCAGTCACTATTTTGTAAAGCAGTTTGCAAAAGTATTGATAAAATTCAATTTGGGGAATATCTCTTTTAGATATGAATGATATTTTGCAAAATTTCTTTTGGGAGGTATTAAAAGGAAATGAGGTTATGGGTTAATGAGAAAGTGAGGAAATGAGGTTTATTTGCCTCATTCACTCATCCCCTTATTCAGCTCATTACCTCATCTAAATATTTCAAAACAATCATTATAATCTGTTTTACGAGAACGGTTATGATCTAAATTAATAATAAAAGAGAATTCGTGTGTACCACCTGTTGTTCCAGCAGTTAAACTGGAAACGGTAAAATCATAGCTATAGCCAAATTTCATTGCTCCTTTCTGAAATCCTACTAAACCAATGAGGGCATCACTATTTGTAAATGCATGTCTATACCAAGCTCCTGCAAAAAACGAACCAAAGCCGAAATAAGTACCAGCGTTTACTTGTCCAAAATCCCCTTGTTTCACATACATAATATTAGGTGCAATAAAAGTATTCGATTGACCTCTACTATCTGTAAATAAAGGGAATTGCGCCCCACCGTGCACAGATAGCCTAACGGGCAAGCCACTATTGATGTTACTATTAATAGCAAATAAGCTTTCATCAGGTGTGTTCAAATGCTTGATAGTAATCCCTCCATAAAATTGTTTGCTATAAGCTAAAAAACCCGTTGATAAATCAAGGTAGTTTTTAGTCAAATTATCTGGTGCCACTTCATTAGTTGGAAAATTTACTTCCCCTGTCGGATCTATTTGGTCAGGAAAAACTAATTTGTTCCAATCCAATCTATTTTGTACAGCCGTTCCTTCTATGCCAAATTTAATCGTGAAATCTTTATTTACCTGTACTTTATAACTATAGATAGCACTAACTCTTGTATTTTTATAGATGCCATCACCTGCATTATCTGATTGAATCATCAAACCAATACCACTATTCAAGCCTTCTATAAATTGACTAAAAGAAACAGCATAAGTATTATAGGTCTTAAAGTTATTAAAACCAGACCATTGATTCCTATAGTTTACAGTAATAAAAGGAGCATAAGTATTTCCAGCAAAAGCAGGATTTAATTGCAAGGGTGCTGCATAAAATTGAGAAAAAATAGGATCTTGTCCTCTTACCTCATTGATAAAAAGGAAACAACTAAGGCATAAAAAAAGAAGTATCTGTCTTAACATTGACTGATGATTAAAGTTATTGCCAAAAAAAATTGAATTAACTTTGTCTATCCACTATTAGAACATTGATAAGCGTTACAAGCTACAAAATAAACATTCAAAAGCAAAATGTAATTATTTTAATTTAAAATGAAACGATTATGCTAACTACCAGACGCTAAAAAGAAAAAAATTTAACTTTTAAAGGCTTTTTTGTTCGCAATAGCTTTGTGCTATTAGCGTTTCTTTTAAACCTATGAATAGATTTAATTTACTAAAATAGGCATTAGATTCTGGGTATCAGGCATCAGGTAAAATAAGTTAGATATTTTACCTGATACCTGATACCTAATATCTGACACCTAGTAAAGTTGTTTTATGAGAGTTTTTACCTTATTATTTCTCCTACTATTTTCAATGAATATTTGGGCACAACGTTCCTTGATTATTCAAAAGCAGTTAAATTGGGAGGCCGAACCCATCATTCATAACCCAACTGGAAATTTTGAAAAACAAATTTGGGCTTTTGAAGATAGTTATGCCAATTCTAAACAGCCAATGCTTCCTCTTTTTTCAGAAAGATTTAAAGTCGGAAATCATGGAAAAATGAAAGTAACGATTGTCAATGCGCAATTTGAGCCATTTGATCAGTTAGTTATTTCAGAAGATGAATTTTTAAAAGAAACCCTTCAAATTGGTACTACGGTAGAATTAGATCGCAATCAATATTATGGCAAAGTATTTTTTGTTCCGATTATAAAAAAAGGAAATCGCTATGAAAAATTAGTTTCTTTTGAATTAAAAATTGATTTTTCACCTACACCTCTAGCCATAACTAGAAATACAGAACATGCCTTTAATTCCATTTTAAGAGATGGAATGATTTATAAAATAGCAGTCTCTAAAACAGGCATACAAAAAATAGATTATAATTTTTTAAGGGAAACCTTAGGAATTGATATTGATAATATTGATCCCTCAACGATAAAGGTATATGGAAATGGCGGAGGCATTTTACCAAGAACCATTGCCAATTTCAGATATGACGATCTACAAGAAAATGCTATTGAAATTATTGGAGCAAACGACGGTCGATTTGATAGCGAAGATTATATTTTATTTTACGGTGAAGGCGCCAATAAATGGCGATATAGTGCAACGGAAGCCTTATTCAATCAAGAAACCAATATTTATGATGTCAATAATTATTATTTTATAAAAATTAGTCCTGAACAAGGTAAACGCATTACTAGTCAAAATTCTCTGACTGGAACTGCTTATACCTCCAATGCCTTCACAGATTATGCCCGTTTAGAGGAAGAATTAATTAATTTATTGGATAATTTTTCTCAAGGTCAAGGAACTGGAAAAGATTGGTATGGAGATTTATTTGAAACGATTCGAGAAAGAACTTATTCTGATTTTTCCTTTCCCAATATTATCACTACTGAACCAGGCAATATAAAAGCAGCTTTTGCAGGTAGGAGTGGATCAACCACTTCCTTTAGTGCTACAGTTAGTGACAATCCATTTTCTGCAACTATTCGGCGAACCAATACAGGGGACGTAGAAGACGATTATGCCCATATAGGCAGTATCAATGAGTCATTTATGCCATCTTCGGAAAATTTGCCTGTTTCTATTACCTATCCAAATACAGCTAGTAGTACGGGTTGGTTAGATTTTATTCAGCTAAATGTGCGTAGAGAACTTGTTTTTTCTGGCAATGAATTATCCTTTAGCGACCCTAAAACTTTAAATTTCCCGACAAGTACTTTTGAACTAGCTAATTTTTCCAACAATTTAATCATTTGGGATATTTCTAACCCTTTACTTCCTAAAAATCAGCAATTTGAGTTGAATGGGAGTGATGCCTCCTTCGGCGTTTCAACTAATGTATTAAGACAATTTATTGCTTTTGATCCTAATGGCACTTTTGAAACACCTTCGGCTATTGGCAATATTCCAAATCAAAATATCCATGAAATTGCCTCCGCAGATTTATTAATCGTTTATCCCATTGAATTTGAAAGTGCGGCTTTACAACTAGCCGAGCATCGTCGAAATTATAATGACTTTGAAGTACGGACTATTTTAGTGGATGACATTTATAATGAATTTTCAAGTGGCAGAGTAGATCCTACCGCTATCCGTGATTTCACAAAAATGGTAGCTGACCGTTCCCAAAAGTTTAATTATTTACTGCTATTAGGAGATGGTTCTTTTGATTACAAAAATATTAAGCGATTAGATAATCCATCTAGTTTTATCCCTGCTTATGAAACGGATGAGTCTTTACAACCTATTGAAGGATTTCCAACTGATGATTATTATGCTTTACTAAGTAATAATGAAGGAGCTAATTTAAGAGGTGCCTTAGATATAGCTGTTGGTCGAATCCCTGCAAAAACACCAGGAGAAGCGCAGGCTATTATCCGCAAAATAATCAATTATGAAACGAATCCTAAAACATTTGGTAATTGGCGTTTGAATCAAGCTTTTGTGGCAGATGATGAAGATAGCAGTATTCATCAGCGACAAGCGAATAGAATTTCAACTAAAGTAGATACACTCTATGATGTTTATAATGTTAATAAAATATTTTTAGATGCTTTCCAGCAAATTACCACACCAGGAGGGCAACGGTATCCAGCAGCAAAAGAGGCTTTAAATAACGAAGTATTTAAAGGTGTTTTGGTATTAAATTATTTAGGACATGGTGGCTCAACTGGTTGGACACAAGAACGAGTTTTACAAATCAACGATATTTTAAGCTGGACCAATTTTGATAAATTACCTTTATTGGTGACGGCGACTTGTTCTTTCACAGGCTATGATGATGCAAATTTTGTAACCGCAGGAGAAGAAGCTATTTTAAACTCGAATGGAGGGGCCATAGGATTATTTACAACTGTAAGAGCTGTTTATTCCTCCCAAAACGAAAGGTTAACCAGAGCGGTTTTTGATCAAATTTATGAAAAAGTAGATGGTGTGCATCCACCAATTGGAGAAATCATGCGATTAGGAAAAAATAGTAATTCAGCAGATACTACGAACATCAACGCTAGAAAATTTACTTTAATTGGCGATCCTTCTATGCAATTAGCATTACCAAAATATGATATTAGGACGACTAAAATTAATGACAAAACAGTAGATATAAATATAGCAGATACTTTACGAGCATTGGAACAAGTTACCGTTGAAGGGTTTATAGCAGATGCATCAGGCAATCCTATAACTTCTTTTAATGGAAAAATATTCCCTACTGTTTTTGATAAAAAAGTAACTGTTTCTAATTTAATGAATGATGCTGCTAGTCGAGTTTTTCCATTTGATATTCAAAAAAATGTATTGTTCAAAGGAATAGCTAGTGTCATTAATGGACAATTTCAATTCACTTTTGTCATTCCAAAAGACATTAATTATGAATTTGGCTTCGGAAAAATAAGTTATTATGCAGAGAATGGGGAAATAGACGCTGCTGGTTTTTATAATAATGTCATCATCGGAGGCACAAAAGCCGATGCTGCCGTAGATAATGAAGGACCACAAGTAGAAGTTTTCATGAATGACTCCACTTTTGTTTTTGGAGGTACGACAAATCCTAATCCTACCTTACTCGTTTTATTATCTGATGAAAACGGTATTAATGTTTCGGGTACTAGTATCGGACATGATTTGACTGCTGTCATAGATAATAATACACAGAATACTATTTTACTAAATGAATTTTACGAAGCGGCACAGGACGACCATACTAGCGGAATTGTTCAATTTCCATTAAGTGATTTAGAGTTGGGCGTTCATCAAATAAGTGTAAAAGCATGGGATGTTTTTAATAATTCTTCGGAAGGAATCACAGAATTTTTGGTTGCAGACTCAGAAGATGCAGCTTTGGAACGAGTTTTGAACTACCCTAACCCTTTTACCACCTCAACTCAATTCCAGTTTTCACATAATCTTAGCCCAGGGCAAGCATTGGACGTACAAGTACGTATTTTTACAGTCTCAGGTCGTTTAGTCAAAACCCTCGATGCACAAGCAATTAGTGACGGTAGTCGCGTGAGTGATATTAATTGGGATGGAAAAGATGAATACGGTGGAAATTTGGCAAGAGGTACTTATTTATATAAAGTAAGTGTACGGCCTTCAACAAATAGTGGAGTGGGCAAAACCATAAATAGTGATTTTGAAAAATTGGTTATTTTGAAATAGGGAATACTAAGAGCTTGATGGGTAGTAGGTTTTCCGATTAGATGGCTAAGCCTTCATTTTAATTTTGATTGAAAATTGGGTTGAGCCAAAGTATTTTACCTGATACTTCGTTCTTTTTGCTACTTTTACACTTTTTAGTACGATCCGCTTTAAGTTTTTCTTAACATTGGCAATATTTACTCAAATTTGTAGTTTTAAAATAACCAAATTGGAAGTTAGGACATCCTGTCCATAAATAGTTCATCAAAGGTAAAGATTCCCTCAATCTTCTTTTTTGTTTCTATTAAATTTTCAAAGAAACATAATAACAAAATTAGTGCAACAACATATTTTAATCGACATGAATTATTTAGACCACAAAAATT
>CAZXYA010000584.1:0-5730 GCA_964644655.1 uncultured Saprospiraceae bacterium
GTTTGAAGTTTTCAACTTCAAACCAATATTTCAAAAGTTTTTAACTTTTCTCAATTATTTACATATTATAAAAACGACTTTTCGTTCGCCCTATTAGTTAGTCCAAGTTAATCATAATCAACTGTTTATCAGTTTTTTCCAAAAAAATGTAGTTGGTTTTTAAGTATCCTAAATACCATTTTTTTCAGTAAAGCGAACTTAAATATCAAATAAGTCGGAATAGATAGATTTTGCTGTCCTATAGGATGTTTATCCTTTGATTGGTAATAACATAGTAACTACTTAATTGAAACACTATTGAATTAAGTCATCTGATCATACTAGCTTTTGATTTTGAGAAAAGCTAAATACAAAATTTTAATTCGATTCTAAAAAACGTTTTCAAGGGAAAGTCTTTAGGGGAATAGGCTCAAAACCTAGCAAGAGTTTACTGTGATAAAGTAGAGATAAAATTACGAATTTTTATTTATTAACATACCCTTTAATTAGATGATTTTAAGCTGATTAAGATTGAAGAATAGATTCCTTATCAGGGAATATAATTTAAATTTTCAATGACTATTTAGCTGTTTTATTTAATTGGAGGAATAAAATTATTATTATGTCAACTAAAAAAGTAGGTAGTACCTTTAGTAAAGGAGTAGATTTATATTCCTTTTCACCAGATGGGTATCGAATTGAAGGTGAAAAAATTATTTATCATAGATTTAAGGATGATGAACATCATTACTACCCATATGGTGATGATTATTATTATAACAAAGACCATTATGAAATGGCAGGGTATGTTGATGCTAATCCTTCTTCTTATAATGATCGCTTACGTGTTCACGCTCAAATTTGGAAGGGAGACAAATATCAGGAATGCCATGAACGGTCGATACAAGTCTCAGGTAATAATGGGTGGATTGATAAAGTTGATATTGACAATATGAGTGCACCTGCTTATATTACGGACGAATTGTGTTTTTGCTTTGGATTATATTATTCTGATGCTGGAATAGTTTCCGGTTTAACCAATTCACATCAAGTTTATGGAGTCGTAACTGAAAATCAGAGTAAATGGATGGAAAGGTTGTTTAAAGATATCGGAAATGATAAATATGCTAAAATAAAAGTATCCGATTTAATTTTTCCTGGGTCTCATGATTCTGGGATGTATATTCATAGAGGGCCTTTTCAGATAGCATCCGGAGCGAATACTCAAAAAGATCCTATACAGAATCAATTACAATTAGGGGCTCGAATTTTTGATTTCAGACCAGGTAAATTGACTTCTGGGTGGGCAGAAAGAGCTTATGAAAATGACCTTTCATGGTGGGTTAAAGCACTATTGGATGCTGCAGGTATTATGGGAGCGGCGGCTTTAGAGGAATTATACAGCGACATGAAAGGTGAAATTCTACATGTTCATAATATTATTCCTGGAGCAACCTATAAATCTTTTTTAAAAGAAATTATAACTTTTTTAAAAAATAATGAAAAGGAAATTGTCATTATTAATGCTGTTTCTAATGGTATAGATGATGCTATTAAGCATGCTACAAAACAGGATTTAGATGCACTTACTACTGAGATGCTTAAACAATACCCAAGTCTTAAGATAGGAGACAAAGAATCTTTGAAAAAAAATGTAAAAGATATTATAGAGGCAAATGAACGACTTATTATAATTGGAAATGATAAAATTTTAGGACCTGGTCAAGGAGTTACTAGTAAGAGTTCTTATAGTGATAGTGTTTATCAATCAGATGATTCAAATAATGTTATTAAAGCTATAAATGAACTAAATAACAAATCATGGAAAGGGAAAGATATTGTTGAATTCTTTTTTCAAATGACTGCCCAAGCTACTCATGGTGGGATGGCAAGAATCGCTACTAGTAATTACCAAGCTGCATCTCCTCTTTTTGCTACTAAAGCAGCAACAGATCAATTAACCTACACTTGGTTACTTGAAGGAAACTTAAAATATGATAATGAAGGAGCGTTGATTACCCTCTATAATGATTATTATGACTGTGGATTGACTGCTGTAATAGCTAGAGTATTAAGAGAAAGAATTGCTGGTACCTTTATTCCAATAGGGCAGGGAGATAAAGTAGTAGCCGTTGATACAGAAAATTTGTATGTGCATATTGGTGAAAATATTTGCAGAATTAAAAAAGACGGTTCTAAGGAGGGAGAAATAAAATTTAAAGGTAGCTGGGGGGTATTAGATTCAGAGGATATTTATTTTACTCGAGATGAAGCGCTTTTTAGAAAGTCCAAAACGGGTAATTCGCCAGCAACACAATTAGATAATCATTCTCAGGGTTATATCGCTGTTGATGCTAATAATGTTTATTTTCAAAGTAGTAATCAACTTTATAAAAAGCCTAAAAATTCTAATGTAAGTGAAGGAGCTACTCTTTTTGATGTTCATTCCTATGGACCAATTTATGTGGATGCTAATAATGTTTTTTTTCAAGCAACAGGGCATTCTTTATATAAAAAACATCCATGGTATTCAGATAAAGAAGGACCTGCTACCGAATTCGATGTTAATTGCTATAGTGATATAGCATTGGATAAAGATTATGTGTATTTTGCAGGTGATCGAAGCCGTCTCTATCGTAAACCGAAAACTGATACTACGGAAGAATCGGGTATACTTATATATGATTATTCTATTAATGGTCGTATACTGGTAGATGATAATTATGTATATTTTAGAGCAGACAAGAAACTTTGGAGAAAATCAAAAGATGGGGCTGGCAGCGCAAAGCAAATATTTCCATTTGATATTAAATGGTGGTTTATCCAAGATAAGGATTTTATTTATGTTACCTCTCCAAATGGGCAAATATGGAGGATTAAGAAAAGTGAAATTTCTTAAAATATTATGATTTAACTAATAGGCTCTAATTGGAATCTATTAATTTATTCTAAACCTGATGACCTTGATTGTATCTTCGACTCTATAGTTTCCAAGATATTGTTGGGTTTAGCTTTGTAACTATAATACTAGAATATAATAGCTGTTTGCTTTTACCTAGCAAACGGCTATTATTTTTAACACTATTTCCCCTTCACCCGCTCCAATAAATCCCCAAAAACATCACTTCGATCCTCAAAATCTCTAGTCTCAAAAGCATCTACGCCACCATCCGCATTAGGCACAATCGTAAATTTAAAAACATAATCCTCAGGCTGTGCAGGGCGCTCTTTAGTGGTACCATAGCGTAAATCGCCAATTTGCAAAGTATCTCCATTCATCGGTGTAACGGTATAATAACCATCCGAAAACCATTGGAGAATTTCAATATTTTCATTGCCTTCATATTGGGCAATTAATTCGTGATTCTTAGGGGTTTTATAAAATTGATAAACCGTTTCTTTTTTATCAAAGAGAGAATAAGAACCGTAATAATAGCCATCCTCCGCTTCTGCTACACCTTGCCAAAGAATATTATTAAAAATAGAAGGGCCTGTTCTAAAACGACTATAGTCGATATTTTCTGCCTTTAGGGATTGGGCAAAAACTTTATCGATTCTTTGTTTATTGAAAAGGGTAAATAGCAAATAGGCACTACTCAGAATAATCCCTAAGCCATTCAAGTAACGACGCATCCCTTTATCTCTTTTAAAAAAAGAAGCAGCTATTAAGCAAGTTAAGAAAGGAACGGTATAGATAGGGTCTGCTACAGAAATACTATTAAAAGCGACTCGGTAATCAGAGAAAGGGGCAAATAGCTGCGTGCCATAAGCTGTGAAAGCATCCAGAAGAGGATGCGTAAAAATAGACCAGAAAAACAACCAAACCCAATCTTTGTAGGTGGCATTGATAGGAGGTAAGGTTTTGGTTAGATAAGTTTTAGCGAGTCGAATAATTTGCCAAATTCCTATAGAGGCCGTCAAAGCCATCCATATATAATTATAACTGCCCCCAATTATTTTAGTCGCCAAATTGAGGACAAATATGGCAAAAGCCGTAAATAATAGGGTACAAAGAAAGACAAAGGCCTTATAAAATTTATTTTGATACAAACCACTTTGATAGAGCTTATCCACTAAATACCCAAATAGGAAAGGAGTGGTTACCGCAAAAAAGATAGAATGGGAAATACCTCTATGAAAAGCTAAGGCTTGCATATCGGTCATCATAAAATTCCCTAATACATCCAAATCGGGTATGGTGCCACCAACTGCGCCCCATAACATGGCTCGATTACCCACTTTTTTACCTAAAACTACTTCGCCACAGGCCGCACCTAATACTATTTGAGTTAGAGAATCCATGAATAATACCAATTAACATTAGAAAATAGAGCTTCCTCATAAAAATGGAAATAGCCCTTGGTAACTTGATTTTTTTGGGCATCGAGCCCAAATAAATCAAAAAGGGGATTTCAAGGGTGAGCAAAAAATGGATTTTTTTTTAAAAAAATCCATTTTTTGCTCACCCTTGAAAAACCCTTTTTACAAATTTTGCCATTCGATATGGCAAAATTTGTTATACTAAATGAGTTTTTGAGTCTCCTAATTTTTTATGAGAAAACCCTTCCTTAGAAAATTACCCAATGCTGGATAGGAAATACTGTTTGGAGAAACAGCTAGTAAGCACAAAAGTTTTTGATTTCAATTATAATTCCCAATCAAATTAGGTTGAATTGAAATTATTGGTTGTTGAAATGCAAAATTTGATTATTCATTTAACGCTTCCTCTACAATAGCATCTAAAAAATCATTTAACTCCCAGCCCATTGCTGCTACTTGTTGGGGAATAAAACTTTGTTCGGTCATTCCAGGAATGGTATTGATTTCTAATAAATGGAAAATTCCATCGATTAAAATATAATCTACTCGGCACATCCCCTTACAGTTTAATAATTCATAGATTTGTTTCGTGCGATTCTTACATTGCTGGGTCAATTCCTCCGAAATTTCAGCAGGAGTAATTTCTACGCTTTCATTTTCGTACTTTGCTTTGTAATCGAAAAACTCATTTTCTGTGCGAATTTCTGTAATGGGCAAAACAATTACCTCTTTTCCCTTCCTAAAAATACCATTGGAAAATTCTTGACCTTCCATAAATTGTTCTATAATCACCTCATCATCGAATTGGAAAGCTTTTTCGGTAGAAGTTTGAATACAATACTCATTAGGAACTTTGGTCACCCCATAACTGCTGCCATTTTTATTAGGTTTGACAAAAAGAGGAAAGCCCATGTTTTTTATGCTATTGATGTCAATGGTTTGTCCTTTTCTCACTACTTGAGAATCTACCATTGGAATTTGATGAGGTCTAAGGAAATCTTTGGTCCATTGTTTATTGAACGTTAATGCGCCGACGAGGTGATCACATCCCGTACAAGGAATACCTAGTAATTCGAAATAGCCTAAGATGCTACCACTTTCTGCTGGATGACCATGTAGCATTAAAAAAACTAAATCAAAGGTGGTCTTCTTTTTATGCTTTATTAGGGAAAAATCGTTGAGATCTAGTTGAACACCTGTTGCCTGCTCAATGAATTGTTTTCCGGTTAGCTCAATAACATAACAGTTGTACTTATTGGTATCAAGATACTTTTCAATGGTTTTTGCACTTTTTAAAGAAACCCCTCTTTCGGCTACATTGCCACCTGTAAGTATTGCTATATTGAGTTTTTTCATGTTAGATTACTAAGTTAGATATTAGGGAACAGGTAAAATATAACCTACCCATCTGACAGCTTTCTTTTGCCCTTC
>CAZXYA010000585.1:0-5708 GCA_964644655.1 uncultured Saprospiraceae bacterium
GTACTCACATTGGACTTGAAAAACGGAATAGGTGACTATTCCAACAATAAAGCGCAAAGGATTACCTATTTGCTTCATAAGCAAATAGGTGCCTTTCGCTTTTATTTTATCGGTATTCCTTCGACGAGTACAGATAAAATTGCTGATGGTCGATATTGGTAGTTTGTAACTACCAATTAATATTCGAGCAGTCTTTGACTGCAGATTAGAATTGAAAATTTGACGTTTTCAGCCACTCTAAGAACTGAAAGTCGTTAAAAACGACTAAAATATTGATTTGTAGATAAAATCTACAAATATCGGCTCGAAGATTAAATTATCTCTACCTGCCGAACTTATTAGACCACACATTACTGAGCAAACACTTACCCAAACATTTTAAAGGCTTACAACACTCAGTAATAATGAAAACCTTTTGTCAAAAAGTCATCTGTGTCACCTACTTACTTCTAGCTACTTTTTTGCTAGGAGAAGTCGCTGCGATGTCTTTTTTAAGGACTGAAATTTGTTATAATGGCATAGATGATAATGGGGATGGAGCGATAGATGAAGCAGACTCATTATGTAAGACCATTCAAGTAAGCACGACTGCAGATGTATTAGACGGAGATATATCTTCTGTTGATAATTTATTAAATAACCCTGGTGCAGATGGCGCCATTTCTCTCCGAGAAGCGATTATTGCCACTCAAGCTCCTGCAAGTGCAGGCATTTTCCATACCATAGGTTTTAACTTTCCCAATTACGATACTGGCCATTTTTATTACCAAGACGATCATATTCCGAATCAAGTAAGTGAAACTAATCGAGTGAGAACCACTAGTATTGATGATTCTACCTTAGATGATAAAGATTTGGATTATCCTAGAAGTTGGTTCCAATTGTCTATTAATAATGTTCTACCTCCATTAGGGGATAATGTATTAATTGATGGCTTTGATTTGCGACAAACACAAATGAATGGAAATGAGATAGGTACCATTTTAAATACCATCATTCGTATAGAAATTGTGGCAACAGGGGATTTCCCTATTTTTACTATCAACGAAGCAAAAAATGCAGAGAGTCAAGTTATTATTAGAGGATTAGCTTTAAATGCAAGCCATAAAGTCATCCAGATCAATGAAAGTAGCAATGGCATTGTTTGGTTATATGGGAACTACTTCGGTTTGACGCCAACTGCCTTATCCCAAAAAATAGCCCAAAAAAACTTAATTGAAATTCATAATACCAATCGACGGCTTATCGTCGGAAGCAATTTAGATGGAGAAAAGGACGAAGGTGAAGTCAATTTATTGGCAGGAACGATAAGTGGGCAAGCTAGTATTTTTTTAGAAAATTCAACCCAAGTACAAATTAACCAAAACTATTTTGGTCTTGGCTTAACAACAGAGAATAATTTAAATAAAGGAGAAGGAACAGCTATTAAAACAAATGGCGGAAACCATAATAAATTTAGCCGAAATATTATTAGTTTTTACGAGACTGGCCTTGATCTATATGAGGAAGAAGCGGATACTATTGAACATAATTTAATTGGCGTTTATGGAGTAGTTAATAATAGTTCATTGATTGCAGATAATGGAGGAATTAGTAAGCAATGTAGCCAATTAATCATTACGAAAAACACCATTGCCAATAGCCAAAGAGGATGGCATTTTTTAGCTACTAAAAATAGTCAATTTACGAATAATGAAGTTTACCGACATTTAACCGTCGGGTTGAATTTAGTGGATGAAACAATTGAGGAACAGTTGAGGAATGAAGCTAATTTTATTTACCAAAACAAAATTCACGATAATTTAATTGGGGTATTAATCGCCCAAAATGCAGATAAAAACACGCTTTTACAGAATAGTATTTACGCTAATGCCAGTATTGGAATTGATATTAGTGCGGCGGGTAGTAATGCAGATGGAATTACGGCTAATGATTTGAATGATGTTGACAATGGACCGCAGCAGTTATTGAATTTTCCAATAGTAAGCGTGACGAATTACACCAATACCGAAGCTACCGTAGCAGTTGATTTAGATATTGATGATAATTATGACAACCAAGAAGGATATAGAATAGAGTTTTTTGCCAATAGTTCGGCAATGGATCGAGGTGGAGAAATTTATTTGGGTTATCTAGACGTGGAAGGAGATGTAGCAAATGCTATAAAAACATTGCCTTTACCAACATCGGTTTTGTCAAATTACACTATCTCGGCTACTACTTCGATTATTAAAATTTCTGCTTTTACTAACTTAGTACCTGAATTAGCTTTTACTACTACTTCCGAATTTAGCGCTGCTGTACCTTTACCCTCAGCCGAAATTTGCGGTAATAATATGGATGATGATGGAGATGGATTGATAGATTGTGCAGATCCAGATTGTGCAAATTTTGCGGAAGCAGGGATTATTCAAGGAACAGAAGCTACTTGCCTTCCATCTTTTTTGCCAACCATTATTCACAATGTTAGTGCGCCTACTACCGATGCTAGAATTACTCCTTTTTATCAATGGCAACAAAGCAAAGACGAAGGCTTGACTTGGACCGATCTTGATCGAGGAACTATGGTTTCCTATTTTCCAGCTATTATTACGCAAACAACTTTATATAGGAGACTCACTAGAAAAAATGAATGCAATGATTGGTTAGCCTCTAACATCATTGAGAAAAAAATAAAACCAATTCCTATTGCAGCTATAGAAAATACTTCCTTAGAAAATGAAGCGGATGCTTGTGCGAATACCCCTTATATTTTTGAAGCGACAGATGCAGGTACATTAGCCAATTATCAATGGAATTTTGGCGATTATGCTACGCCAAATACAGCAACAAAACAAGTTCCTACAGCTATAAGGTATACAACCCCTGATGCTAATACAGCAATCACACAGACCATCATTTTAGAAGTGGAACTTGACGGCTGCACCAATTCGGATACAATAACTCACAATATTCACCCATTATTGCAGATCCACGATGTCAGCATTACCCAACCAACCAGTTGTGGTGGTGCTGACGGATCATTTGCCGTTTCGGTCAATGGGGAAGCCAATCAATGTATCGCTATGAGTATTGATGGAGGGATGACTTACTTACCTGCTAACCAATTCACCATTGATAGTTTGTCAGCAGGTGCTTACCACTTATATGTTAAATACTGTGATTGGGATTGTGCAGTAGATGGTGGTATCATCAGCCTTTCAGACCCCGCCGCGATTAGTGCAAATGATGATACAATCAATGGAGGCTGTCCAGGTGTTTTATTTCAAAGCAATGTCACTAATAATGATACACTTGGAGATAATCCAGTATTTTCTTTGGCTGCTGATGCTTCCTTTGGTAGAATTACTTTAGCAGATGATGGAAGGTTTACGTATACACCAATTGCCAATGCTTGTGGACAAGACCAGTTTTCTTATAAAGTATGCAATGGAAATTCAGGATGTTGTGCAACGGCTATTGTCAATATTACTTTTGGCGACGACACCCCACCAACTTTTGGAGATTTACCAATGGATCTAACGATTGGGTTAGCTGATGAAATTCCTATAAAAGCTACCGTAAATGCTTTTGATAATTGTCCCACAACAAATTTAATTTTTGAAGAAACAAGTACCCAAAATAATACAGACTGTGGACAATATGATTATTTAATTACTCGTACTTGGACTGCAACGGATCAATGTAGTAATTTAACGAACCATGTACAAACCATCCAGGTAATAGATCAAACAGCGCCTGATATTTTTCGAATACATACCTTACCAAATGGTGCAAAAATGGTAGCAGGGGTAATGGAATTTACTAGCGAACATTGGAAAACGATACATTTACCTTTCGATTTTGCACAGAATCCTATTATTTTTACCCAATTGACGACTAATAATGAAGCAACTGCTGCTACTGTTCGCTTGCGCAATATCACTCAAAATCAATTTGAGATTCGGTTACAAGAAGCAGCAATAGATGATGGGGTACATGCAAAAGAAACGGTTGCTTGGGTGGCGATGGAAACAGGTGAACAAAACGAAATTTATCATTGGCAAGCGGATGTTGTACCGCTTACCCATAGCTGGACGACCATTCCTTTTAGTGAAAGATTTGATAATATTCCCTTGCTTTTTGCCAATATGCAAACAACTCAAGATACCGATGCTGCGGTTATTAGAAATAGTAGTGTTAATTGGACGAGCGGAAGGTTGAGAATCCAAGAGGAAAATTCTGTGGATTTGAATATGGCACATTTTGCAGAGGCAGTTGCTTATTTAGCGATAGATGATATTGATAATTTGATTAACCAATCAGGAGGTACTATTGGCGAAACAGGTAGAGTGAAAACAACCGATGAATGGATAACCATTACCTTAGAAAATACCTATTACAATCCTGTAATTATTGCCAATAGTTTGTCGCTTGACGACTTTGATCCATCAACCGTTCGCATTCAAAATGTAACCCCTAATAGTTTTGACGTACGAGTGGAAGAATGGAGTTATTTGGATGGTATGCATCCAACAGAAACCATTGGTTATTTTGTGATAGAAGGTAGTTTGCCATTAGAAGAACCAATCAATTTTTGTGATGCCAATAGTGTGCAAATAGATTTTTCTAATGAATTAATTGCCCTAGATAATACGGGACAAATATTACCAATTACCTATGATGAACGCATCAGTTTTACAGGAACAGAACAATTAATCCATCGAGATTGGTCGGCTACAGATTTATGTGGCAATATAGAAGTCGTTACACAAACCGTCGCTTGTCCAGGAATTGCCTTAAAAGGTAAAACTATATTGCAAGGGGCCTTAATTGGCAGTAATGATCCTGATTTAATGCGAGATGATTTGCGCAAAGCTAATTTAATTCCACTAATCGAACCTTATACGGATTTAGCTGAATTTGAGCATATAGGAGCGAGTGGGGGAGAAACTTTAAAAGAGGAATTATTGACTATAGAAGGGCCTGATGCCATTGTAGATTGGGTATTATTGGAATTGCGTAGCCGGTTAGATAAAAATCATGTAGTAGCTACTGCCGTTGGCTTGGTGCAGCGAGATGGAGATATTATATCCAGTAAAGGAGATTCCTTGATTGTTTTTCCTAGTGCAATTCCCAGCAATTATTATGTAGCCATAAGGCATCGAAACCATGTTTGTTTGCTTAGTAATTCAACCCAGACTTTTACTAATGATAATGTCCCTATTTTAGATTTTACCAAACCTACTACTGTTAGCATAACAGATGCTGGCGCAATGATGGACATGGGATTAGCTATGTGGGCAGGAGATTTAAATCAGGATAATGCAGTTATTTTTCAAGGGCCCCACAATGATGTCTTTTATATGTTTTTAGCTGTCTTGACAGATTCAGCTAATACTAATTCGATTACTAACTTTGTTAGCCACACCTATTCTGTAGCGGATTTTAATTTAGATGGCAAAGTGATTTTCCAAGGACCTAATAATGATAATTCTGCTTTGTTGTTCAATACTATTTTAACACACCCAGCAAATGAGGGGTACTTCTCTAATTTTATCTTGCAAATTCTAGATAAAGGAAGAGATTGATTTTTTGATTTTCCTACCACTTTATACGATGATTCAGTAAACTTAGTACACCGTTCAATAAATTTCATGTTAAAATGGTGGGCGATACTTTCAAAGTCTAACGACACCCCACAAGTTTGCTTTAGGGCAAAAAGGTAC
>CAZXYA010000586.1:0-5683 GCA_964644655.1 uncultured Saprospiraceae bacterium
GAATGACAAAATCTTGATGGGCTATATCACAAAGACGCATGCCCAAATCGTGGGTTACTTCACTCCATTTCCATCCACCTTTAGAATGAATTTGACAAACGCCATTCATTAAATTATCAAACACACAATCCCAATGCCCTTTGGCCAATCCCTTAAAGCCCGTTGCCATTCGCCCTTCTTTAATATAAGCGGGTGTTTGCATAATGTCTTTTGGAAAAACGCCCAAATGCTCGTGGACACTAATCAGCACATGGTCTTTAATGATTTTGCTTACTAATTTTTCCTGTTCTTCATTTAGTGGGACTTTGGTAGAATTTACCCTATCTACCTCTTTAGCTAGTTCAAAAGATTTATAATCCTTGTCTTTTTCAAGGTATTGGAAGGATTGGTAGCCGTTATAATTTTTGGTTAAACTCATAATGGTAATGATGAATGATAAGTGATGAACGATGAATTCGTTGTTATAATATAGGGAAAATCAATACTTTGCATGCTCTGTGTTTCCTTTGTGAGCTCTGTGTCCTAAAAAAATCTAGTAGTAAGTTATCCTATCCCTATAAAATGGATTTGACCCCTCCTTTAAGCTGCCGAAATTCCCTTACGTCTTCTGGCGTAAATGCTTGATTAAAAATTGCCAACTCATCCATCAAACCTACAAAATTCAATCCTAGATAAATATTGGATTTTGCTAAATCCCAAGTAAAAGGGTCTTTTATGCCTTCAATCGAGCCTATTTTTTGACCATCCATATACAAACTAGCCGTACTTTGTACCGACCCCAAATCTTTGTAGGAAATTACAATATGCGTCCATTTATTTGTAGCAAAAGGTAAATCGGTTACTCGAACAAATCGCCTTTCCATAACGGTGTCAACAGGTGTATCTAAGGTATCTTTGGTCCAAGCAGCTATATCTCCGAATACCCCTAATCGGAAATCCCTAGGGTTTTCTTTGGTGAAATCGACCCAAATAGAGGCATCGTTATAACGCACATCAGTAATTTGAATGGGATCCGTAAACCCTGGTTCTAAATCTGTCACAGGGTCAAGACTTAGCCAAAAAGAAATCGTCCCTGTCCATTTATTAGCATCGTGGGCAATATTATCTTTGCTTTTATAAAAAATCACTTTTTTGCCCTTTTTACCAAATTGAAAAGCAGCACCTGATTTACCTTTTTCTGAGAGGAGTTGATGGTCTATATTTGTCATACCTACTTCAGCAGAATCGACCTGTCGGAAAGAAGGAGCGGTGTACATATTTTTATCTCCTAGTCCAAAATCTGCAGTCGTTCCATTATCAAAAGAAGTATAAAAAGTCAAAGCATTTTTGAAATTGGTAACGGAAGATTTAGCAAGAGTTGTCTTTTCGGTAGGATTATTTTTACTAGCTTCGCAAGCAACTAAAGTGGCTAAGCATAGACTAAGAAAGAATATGGTACTATTTTTCATTATGAGTGGATTTACTAAAAAAAACGAAGATAGTATAATCAGTCAAATTAAGGAATTCTTTTATTTTAAATTATCTTGGATAAGACCTAAAAAATACTGATTATAACAGATTGCGTGGAAAACAAGATTTTAATAGATTAGAGAGTAGAGATTAAAAAACGGATTAAAATAATAGATTTGCACCAAATTTATAGTGCCAATTTTAGTTTGATCTTTATGATTGGGTGTAACAAAAATTTCTCCTCTAATTTCTAACGCCAAATATTTTCCGTTCGGTGAAATCGCATAATCTCTTGCCGATTTGGTAAAGGTTTCATGTTTAATCGGATCAAACCGATAGTCTTCGGTTACTTGAATATTGATTTTTTGTGGCGTTGCCCCTATTTGTGTATCCATTGTATAAATGTCCGTTCCTTGACTAAATACAACTTTTTGTCCATTCTGACTCACATCAAAATAACGGATACCTTCCTCGGTAAAATTGGTTAAAGCAATTGCTTCGCCCTTTGTTTTCCCATCGGCATCAAGACCTATTTGGTAAATATTATACCGTCCGTTTTTAGCACTTAAAAAATACAAAGTATTATCGTTTCCCCAGTCAACATAAACATCTTGTGCATCATTTGTAGCTATAGGTAGATAGGTTTTATTCTGAGTATCATATAGCCAAATATTGCGATTGGCTGGTCCTGTATAAGTTTCTCTAACAATCCGACAATTACCTTGAATATAAGCTATAAACCGACCATTTGGCGAAGGTTTTGGATTAAAACCTGTAGTATTTAATAGTCGAAAAGGCGTCCCTCCATTTGCCGAAACTTGATGAATTTCGGCTTCTCGCTCTACTTGAATAAAATTTCTTCTAGTTGTGAATAGCACATTACCTTGATTATCAAAGACTGGTGCGCCGTCTGCCGTTGAATGATGTGTTAAGCGCATCGGACGACTCCCTGTTGCTTTAATAGAAAAAAGGTCATTATTCCCATACCGATTGCCTTGAAATACGATGCTTTGTCCATCGGGACTCCATTGCGGATGGCTTTCATAACTTTCGTGAATCGTTAATCTACGAGCTGTTCCTCCAGTTGCATCGGCTGTCCAAATATCACCTTGGTAAGAAAAGGCTAATTGGCTACCATCTGGGTTTAGTGCAGGAAATCTTAATAAGGAAATATCCGTTTGACCTATTAGGTGAGTCGTTAATAGACTAGCGATAAAAAGACCGATTATTGTAAATCGGGTGTTATTTGTCATTAATAAATAATTTGATTGGTTGGTAATTTCAAAAACGCCTAAAGATAGAAAAATCTTTAAAACATCTGGAACAATTTTTGGTGATAGTTTTTTTGTCGAGAGACATTATACATACTATTTGACGAAGGCCTAAGATCAACTAAAATGCTACAGCAATTATGGAATAAACTTGCCAATACAGGGCTCACCAAAAATATTAATGAAAGAGAATTTATCAAAATTCGCTTACTAAATCAATTAGGTTTATTATCTATCATTACTGCTACTCTATTGTTTATAGTAACCTTCATTGTAACACAAGATTTTGGTATAGCTTCTCTAAATTTAATTTCGTTAATTTTTTCCGCTTTCTTATTAATTTTAAACCATTATCATTTTTATAATTTATCTAGACATTTTACTAGTTTTTTATTTCCACTTTGGGTAGCTATAGCCATTATTAATTTAAAAAATAATAGTATTGGTGAACCTGTCCTATTCTTAATAATTTCCTTGATTTCCTTTATTCTTTACGAAGGGCAATTAAAATTCAAAATAGCTTGTCTTGTCTGGAATATTGGATTATTGATTGGTACTTCTTTCTTTATTAATCTTTATGCGCCTATCATCCTAAACATATTTGGGATGTTGGTATTGATGATTAGTTTAATAATAAGCATCAGTATTATTATTACTTTTTATCAAAATGACATACAAAAAATCGTCCAGCAAAAAAATAAATTAGTAAAGCAACTACAACTCAAAAATACGGAACTAGAACGGTTTGCCTATATCACTTCTCATGATTTAAAAGAACCTATCAAAAATATTGAAGGCTTCTCGAGTTTGTTACAAAAAAGCATAGGAAAAGAAGGGAATCGAGAACATTCCCAAATGGCTAATATGATTTATGATTCCTCCAAGCGAATGTCTACACTCATTGATTCCATTTTAAAATTTTCAAGATTAGAAAAAGCAGCCTTACAATTTGAATCCGTTGACCTAAACGATATTATACAATCCTTCAAACAGTCTCACAGTCACTTTTTAGCCAACAAAAAAGCGGTTATTCAACATAATCATCTTCCGATCATCCAAGGAAATAAAGTCTACCTTTCGCTATTATTCCAAAATTTATTAGAGAATGCCATTAAATACAATGAATCAGCGATTCCATCGGTCAAAATATTTGCCCATCAAGAAAAAAATAATGTCCGCTTAGTTATCGATGATAATGGAATAGGCATTAAAGAAAATTATGAAGAGTATATCTTTGAGCCGTTTAGACGTTTGCACAATCGCCAAAAATATGAAGGTACAGGGCTTGGTTTAGCTATTTGCAAAAAAATAGTAGAGAATCATGCTGGTGAAATTTGGGCTGAATCTAGTGGAAATGGTTCTCAGTTTAATATTGTGCTACCAGTTAATGAAAAGAAAGCTTTTCATTTAAATTAAATAAATACCAATTCCTATGGAAAGCTAAAAAAATAAATGCTCATTCTTGAAATTATAACGTGCTGACTTTCAGTACATTTCTTAATTTTAATTTTAATTCATTCCTATTCTGTTTTCAAAGACCGAGCAGGATTTGCCAAAGCAGCTTTGACACTTTGATAACTCACCGTCAATAAAGTGACGACATAGTCACCAATAAAATAGATAAACCTAAAGCTAAGAAAGTCATCACTAAGGATTCACTTAAAAACTGACCAATTAATTGCCCCCGCATCGAACCGACGGCTTTCCGTATTCCCACTTCCTTTGCCCGTTTTTCAGACCGTGCGGTACTCAAGTTCATAAAATTAATGCAAGCTAATAGCAAAACAAAAATACCGATGATGCTAAACATCCAAACAAATTGAATGCGGCCTCCTGTATTTACTCCATTTTTAAAATTAGAATGTAAGTGCCATTGAGACATCGGGAATAAAAAGACTGCTGGATTGGCGGCTGGATTATGCTTTAATTCTATGTCTTTTATTTTCTGAGAGATTTGCTCAAAATTGGCGGTAGGCTTTATTTGTGCATATAATTGGAAAGAATGGTTACCCCAATTTTCTTCTGAGTTTCCTATCCAAGGATTTTGGTTTTTGTAGTATTCCCAAGTAGTATAAAATTTTACTTCTGACAATTCACTATTATAGGGTAAATCTTTAAAGACGCCCGTTACTTCCAAATCCGAAGTAGATTGAAAACGAACAATTTTCCCCATCGGGTTTTCTTTTCCAAATAACGCATCTGCAACAGATTTAGCAATTAAAATAGAATTGGGTTGCTTTAGGGCTTCTGCTTGTGTTCCCGCTAACATTTCTAAAGAAAATAGTTGTGGAAATGCGGGTTCTACACTCATGCCATTTTCTAAAAATCTTTTTTCTTCATAAGCCACTAATTGTTCAAAACTCCAAGAACCTAAGGAAAGATGTTCAAAATTATCTCCAAATTCATTACGCAAAGTAGGGGCAAAAGGTAGGGAAATCGCCTGACTAGTAGTTGTTCTATCATTAAAAGACTGATGAATATATACTTGGGCTATATTCTCATAATTTTTATGGACTTGATTAAAACTCAGTTCATCTTGAACCCATAAACCAATCATAATAGCGACTGCCATGCCTATGGCTAATCCAGCTATATTAATAAATCCAGTTACTTTACTTTTGATGAGGTTACGCCATGCGATTTTAAGATAATTTTTTAACATCGGGTGTGGTCTTTTTTGTTGAAAAGGTGGTTTCTTATGAAGAAAGACCAGTTTGAATGAGAAAAGATGCACAAAAAGAAGAATAGAGAAAGGATATAAACCCAGAAAATCCTTGATTTCTTATTAGTTGATGTTTTAGGTCTTTTTATTTATTCATCAATTGCTATCCTTTATTTCTTAAAAACTAGTGAAAAATAATATGGAAAATAATCATATAAATAATTTTTTATATTTTTTTGTATTGAATATAAGTACTTGTACAAAATTAATCGACACTTTAGAAAGAGGGTAATGAGTTGAT
>CAZXYA010000587.1:0-5634 GCA_964644655.1 uncultured Saprospiraceae bacterium
CCGTTATCAATGATCCACAATTAATTAGTGCTTTACAACAGGGGTGTCAAATCGCTTTCAAGCAATTAGTGAATACTTACCAAGAACGAGTCATCAATACTTGTTTGGGATTTGTGCCGAATATTCACGATGCAGAAGATATTTGCCAAGAAGCCTTTATAGAAATTTACCGATCTATTTATAAATTTAGAGGAGATGCCAAACTATCTACTTGGATTTATAGAGTGGCAGTGACCAAATCATTGGATCATTTAAAAGCTAAAAAACGGAAAAAAAGAATTTCTTTTATCCAATCTTTAGTAGGCGAAGACAATAAGCCAATTGAGGTAAAAGATGAATTTAATCATCCTGGAGTAGCCTTAGAAAATAAAGAAAGAACAAAGGTTTTATTTGAAGCAATTGGGCAATTACCTAATAATCAAAGAGTTGCTTATACTTTAAATAAGATAGAAGGGATGTCTTATAAAGAGATAAGTAAAGTCATGAATTTGACTTTATCTTCTATTGAATCTTTGCTATTTAGAGCCAAAAAGAATTTGCAAAAAAGCTTACGGGCTTATTACGAAAAAGAAATGCTTAACTAAAAAACAGTTGTGGGTTATCAGTTGTCGGTTCAAACTGATAATTGATAATCGACAACTAATAATCTGCAACAACAATTATGGAAAAGAAAAAATTTACAATTGAAGAAGAAATACAACTAACCTTATCCTGTATTGACAAAATTGAACGGGTCGCTATTAATCCTTGGCTGCCGACTCGCTTAAAAGAAAAACTGAAAGATAAATCTAAAGAAAATTATCGGTCGTCGATTCTTTCTCCTGTTTTTTTGTTTAGTTAATTTCCTCTGGCTTTTTTAAGGCAACTTAGTCGTTTATGCTACAGACAAAAGGAATCATTATTCCAATGTGTAAATTTGTGAAAGACTATATAAAAGGACTGATAAAATAATACGCTCAGGGGCTTGTTATTACTTGTGTAAAATAGAAGAATGAAAGTGATCTATATTAGACAGAGTGGCAGTATTTCATTAAATTACTTATCTTTATCCCAAGTATGGAATTTTTTAAAAGTGATAAGTGTTCATAATTTTACATAAAATAGGATGATGATTGAATTAAAAATTAATGTAGAAGAAAGTTTGGTTAATAGTTTCGGACAACAATCGTTAGAAAAACAAGTAGAAGACTTTTTAAAGAAAATCGAGTTAAGAATGGCTGCAAAAGATATTCTTATCGATTTAGATCAATTTGACTTAACAAATGATGCTAAATGGAAAACAGCAAGACGATTTGCATGGGAAACAGCAAAAAATGATTACATAATTACAACTAAATAGATATACCAATTGGATTACATTATAGATGCCAATATATTAATGGGAATGGTGATAAGTGGAAAAAGTAGTTACAAAACTTTGTTAAATTACTACCATTTTATTCTTCCTGACTTTGCAATGATTGAAGTTGATAAATATAAAAAAAACGATTCAAGAAAAATCTAGACTTTCCGAAGATCAGATTCGCACTTTTTCTTACCATATTTTTTCCAAATTAACTTTCTTACCAGAATATGTGCTAACAATAGATGCAAAAGAAAAAGCATTTACATTAACAACTAATATCGATATTAAAGATACTGCTTATGTGGCTTTAGCACTTCAATTAGACCTTATACTTCTTACGAGAGATAAAAAATTAGTTAAAGGATTAAAAAAGAAAGGCTTCAGAAAAGTGCAATTATTTGATGAGTTTTTAGATAATATCTAATTCTGAATCAAGCTATGAGGTTTTAAAATCATATAATAAGCTACAATCTTTTTATGCTAAAAAAGCATTTAATTACCATTAACCACCAAATTCATACTTCCTATTTCATCATTAGAACCTCCCTTCTCCTATTTTTTGCCCTAATTAATCCCTATTAAAATTTGCTTTATTACGACTTGTGTCGTATGTTTGTTTTAAATTACGACACAAGTCGTACTAAAATGCAAATCATAATGTCAAAAAATAATCATCAACCATCCGAGGCAGAGTTAGAGATTCTACAAATTCTGTGGGAGGATCAACCATTAACGGTTAGAGAAATTCACGAAATTATTAGTCAAACTAAAAATGTAGGGTACACGACTGTACTGAAACAGATGCAGCGAATGGAAGCTGAAAAGCACTTCTTAACTCGCTATAAAGAAGGAAAAGTACATTATTACTCTGCGGCTATTCAAAAAGCTGATGTGCAAACATCTTCGTTGAATCGTTTTGTAGATGCTGTATTTAATGGATCAACTTCTGATTTAATTATGCATGCTTTGGGGAATAAACCCACTTCTAGAGAGGAGTTGGAAGAATTGGAAAAGTGGTTAAAAGAACAGAAAGGGAAGCTTTGAAATTTTCAAATTCTTTAGCCATAATTTGCTAAATCTCCAAGATTTAGTAAATTTTTTAACCATGAGATTTACTAGATTTTAAAAATCTAGCAAATCAAGTCAAAACCACTAGAAATGATACAAATAATAGGCTGGACTATCTTACATTCCTTATGGCAAATTGCCTTGATAGCAAGTATTTACCTACTCCTTAAAAATAGTTGGCGAACTAGCAATTCACTAAAAAAATATTATTTAGCCGTTAGTGCTTTAGTCACTACGCTTTTAAGTGCCATTTTTACTTTTGGTTATTTATTCCAACAAAGTAAACCGTTTACTTTGCCTATAACGGATAGCACTTTAGCCCCGATTACCAGCGAAAAAGCCACCCCAATATTACCCATTGAATCAAATGAAATAGTCATAGAAACTACTATGACGATGACCCATTATTTAGCAATTTTCTTGCCTTATTTAGTCGCTTTTTGGGGATTGGGAATGCTTTATTTTACCGTTCGGTTTTTCGTGAATTTATATGGCGTTCAACAATTAAAAAACCTTGATAATGAGTTAATTAATGAAGAATGGTGGGCTAAAATCCGTAGCTTTAAAAATCAATTGAAGATAGAAAAAAAAGTACAAATATTTTTATCTAAACACATTAAAGAACCCATTACCTTCGGGCATTTTAAACCTGTTATTTTATTGCCTTTCAGTCTGATTACTGGTTTTGATACCGCAGCAGTAGAAACGGTTATCCTGCATGAATTAGCCCATATAAAACGCCATGATTATTTGGTGAATTTGGGGCAGTCTATTATTGAAATCATCCTGTTTTATCATCCGCTAGTTTGGTGGTTGTCCAAAGATATTCGAGAACTTCGAGAGCATTGTTGTGATGATTTGGTCTTATCTTTAGGCGATAATCGTGCAACTTATGTAGAAACATTGACGGCTTTGCAATGGCAAAAAGTAGGTGGGATAACCAATCGTTTGTCATTATCTGCGAGTGGAGGCGATGCTGGATTTACTAGACGGATTAAGCGGATGTTTGGGGTGAAGGAAAAGCGAGGGTCTTTTCGGCAGTTGATGGGGTTGTTTGGTATGTTGTTAATTTTTGCGATTGGAGGAATATGGGCGCAGAGGACCTTTCAAAAAGAAATTAACAAATCAAATTTTGACCAAGTTTTTGTTGTTGATAAAAATACCACTTTTGGGGAATTAGACGAATTATCCGAAACAATGAGAGCCTTAGATGTTTTTATTTCTCTTTGTTGGAAAAGGGACGGGGAATTCTTATCTGCCATTGAAGGAACCTATTATGATGCTCAAAATAATGTCGAAAATTTTAATGTGACAAATATTAGCGAAACTCCTATTCAATTTGTTTTTGATAATGGTTTTTTAAGCGAAATTAGTGCAATTAACGAAGCTAACTATGAAGAAACGCATAAGGAATCTTCCATTCAGTTGATTGATTCCTTGAGTATTGATGATTTGACAACTAGTCCTATAAAAAAAGAAAAAGGACAAATCTATTGGATTGATGAGAATACGTTTAGCAAGGATGCTGAAAAAATGATAGCCGAGTTGTCTGCATTAAAGATATTTGATGGATACTCTTTTAATCAAGAGACAAATTCTTTTAATGGCAATTATTTGAGAAAAGGCGGAGGATTTAATTATATAGAAGTAGCAGATGTTACTAAACGACCTATTAAAATGGTCATTGAAAATGGATTTATTACGAAAATAAGCATCAAAGGAGACGCTAAAGATGGAGTAGGATTTATTTATAATGAATTATTAGAAAAAGCTTTCTCCGATAATGGTAAATTTGCCATGCCAAGACCTGAAGATATTAATCTAAAGATAGATACTTTAACTTATTTGGTCTCCAATGAAATGACCAAAATTGAACTGTATGAAATGATTGATAAAATCAGGGAACACAGCCAAGTTCGAATTGAGATAGACCCATTGAGAACTAAATTTGATGCCCAAGATAAATTAATGGCTATTTCTGGAAAATATTATTACGAGCGTATCAATATGACACCTGTTCAAATTTTTGAAGTCGCACATTTAGATATGTTTCAACTATATTTAAAAACACACCCTGATATACCTTTTGAGCCAACCTATTATCATAAAGAAAGTAATGAATATATTCATGTAACTGATGGATTTTCAACGGCACTCCAAGCCTTTGCAGCCGATGGATTTTTAAAATTTCCTCCTTTTAGGGAATATAAAGATATTAAAGCTACTTTACTGATTAATCAATTTACAAAGGAGAGAGAGTTAGCCGCTTTTGCTAAAAAAATACTACCGAATAATATTATTTTTAGCTACCAAAATTCAGAATTTAGAGAAGATGGAACAATCGTCAAACTGAAAGGGGTTTTTCTTGGAGATAGTCGTATTGGTGAACCTTTCTTCGTAGATGATTTAACAAAATATAAAGTTCGATTGAAGGTTAATAAAGGTCTTGTTTATCAACCAGAAATTACGCAGCAAGTTCCTAAGCAACCCTTATTTTACAAAATAACCAACTGGGAAGCCCTAAGCCTAGACAGTCTAGAATATGGATTGGAAAATAGCAATGATAAGTATCAAGAAAATAGCCTCGCTAAATTAATCCCACCTTATGTAGCGGTGGATGATTCTGTCAGGGCGATGAATCCAATTTATAAAGCTGGAGAAAATAAAATGGCTAATCCTATTTTTGTTAATGGGCAATTGATTGATAAAAAAGACCTTCCAAATTTTATGCAAAACCACTTGCAAGCCGCAGTTAACATAGAGGCTCCTAAAACCAAAAAATATTCTAAAGAAGAGACTAATTATGATTGGCTGTATTGGGGGTATCAAAAAATTAATTTAGGAAAGGCACTTCAAAAAAATGAGAAAGGGGAATTAATATGGGATATACCAATCCTACAAATATCAAAATCAGACTGGCAGCACAATAAAAATCGTCCTTTTACTTTTCAGATTAATGGAAAATGGCATAGGGTGAAAAAACTAGATAAGATATTCTTGGTCGCCAAAAAGAAAGACCCCAAGTCCGTTAATTTTTTAGAAGGATATAATGATGTTATTCAAAATAAGGAAAGTAATGTTTACCGTTTATTGGCAAAAGCAAATATTTCCGATCATATTTATTTTGAAAAAATAGATATTGGTTTGGCTAAACCAATTTTTGTCGCCATAAAAATTGTTGAAGATAAAGCAACTGGTTCTTTACTAGAAATGGATAAAAA
>CAZXYA010000588.1:0-5627 GCA_964644655.1 uncultured Saprospiraceae bacterium
TTGATGTCCAGTCTTTTGCCATTGCGGGTGCGATTGTCATTTTTATTATAGCCATAGAAATGATTCTGGGCATCACTTTATTCAAGGAAGAAGAAGGAATGGAAAATGATACGTCCTCCTCCATTGTCCCCGTCGCTTTTCCGTTAATAGCAGGAGCAGGAACAATGACGACTATTATTTCACTAAAAGCCGAATTTCAACAAACCAGCATACTTATTGGTATCATTCTCAATTTAATTATCGTCTTTCTTGTTTTGCGATCGAGTAGCTGGATTCAGCGAAAATTAGGGAAAGGAGGAGAAGCCATACTCAGAAAAGTGTTCGGTATTATACTTTTAGCTATTGCGATTAAATTATTTAAATCAAATATTGGGGCTTTAAGTTAAATTTAGTGAGTTAATGAGATTCCGAGAGGAGTAGACTAAGTAACTCATAATCTCATTAACTTATCCTCTTACTCCCCTCATTTACTCACCTATTCAAAATCAATTGCCCTGTCTTTACTCTGGAAAATTTCTCATACTGAATTACCAAATCCCTCTTATATTTTAGGGACAATGCACATCCAGCCTAAAAAAAATCCTAATTGGATAGCAGCTTTTGAACCCTATTTGGCAAGTTGTGAAAGTTTTGCGACGGAATTTAACTTAGCAGAAGTAGACAATCATTTAATGGCACAATACGCCCAAATTCCGAATAACCAATCGCTCACCGATTTTATTCGACCTAAAAAAATAGCGAAATTAGAACGGATTTTTTTGAAGTCAGCAGGTTTACCATTTCGAGGTTTATTAAATCTGCGGCCTTTATTTATCACCAATTTACTCACAGAAAAAATATTAACCGACGATAAAAGTATCGCTATGGATAGTGAACTCTATCAATTGGCGCAACAACTAGATAAAGCATGTACAGGCATTGAAACCTTTGCAGAGCAATTGGCTATTTTAGACCAAATTCCGATGGCGTATCAAGTCAAAGCCTTATTAAAAATTGGGAAAAACATCCAACAATTTAGGAAAAGGTTAAAAAAAATGTTACATATTTATGAATCTAGGGATGTGCAAAAAATCCATAAAATTGCTAAAAAAGGGGCTGGAAGTATGCGAAAATTAATGCTCTACCGTCGAAATGAAATAATGGCTGACCGATTTTCTGAAAAAATATATAAAAAATCAATATTTTGCGCTATAGGTGCAGGACATTTAGGCGGCAAGCAGGGTGTTCTGCGTTTATTAAAGCAAAAAGGGTTTTCTGTAAAACCTGTTAATTATTAAATTTTCAAGTCACAATTTTCAATTTTCAAAAGTGTTATTTTAATTAAATAGCTGGACAAAATTATCTTTATATTTATTTTGACAGGATTTCAGGATTGACAGGATTTAACTCATTGAAAATCAAAATCATGTAAATCTTGTAATCCTGTCTGAAAATTAAAACTAATTATGTCTGAGTACTTACCTGTAAATAAACGCCAAAATATACTATTCTCTAATTTTACTACAAATCTTTAGGGCTACCCTTTTGAAAATTGATAATTGAAAATTTTAAATTGAAAATTGTTTTCACACATCAATCATTTTACACATGAAAAAAAGTATTTTAATAGTAATTGGACTATGTGCTGCTACTGCACTTTTCGCACAAGCTGATCGTTGGCAACAAAGAGCCTTATATCAAATGGATATTAATATGGATGTCGAAACCCATCGACTACAAGGCACGCAAAGAATTGTCTATTTTAATAATTCTCCTGATGACTTAAATCAGGTATTTTATCATTTGTATTTTAATGCCTTCCAACCAGGAAGTATGATGGATGTCCGAAATCAAACCTTGCCAGATGCTGACCGAAGAGTTGGTGACCGTATTTCAAAATTAGCAGCGAATGAAATTGGCTATCAAAAAATTAAGTCTTTGAAAGTGAATGGTCGAGCAGTCAAACATACGACGGTAGGGACTATTTTAGAAGTGATTTTAAATGAAGCCATTCCAGCCAATGGTTCTGCTATTTTTGACATGGAATTTGAAGCACAAGTACCTACACAAATCCGTCGGTCTGGTAGAGATAATAAAGAAGGGATTGCTTATTCGATGGCACAATGGTATCCTAAAATGTGTGAATACGATTATCAAGGCTGGCATGCCAATCCTTATGTGGGGCGCGAGTTCTACGGCATTTGGGGGGATTTTGATGTAAAAATCACCATTGATAAAGATTATGTGATTGGTGGAACAGGATATTTACAAAATCCTAATGAAATAGGACATGGCTACCAAGATGAAGGAGTTACAGTAAAATACCAGCGTAAGCAAAAGACCAATACTTGGCATTTTTTGGCCCCCAATGTCCACGATTTCATGTGGGGTGCTGACCCAGATTATACCCATACTAGCTACCAAGCGGAAAATGGTCCAATGATGCACTTTTTCTATCAAGAAAACGAGAAAACAAAAGACAATTGGGAAGCCTTGCCTAAAATAATGGATAAAGCATTTACTTTTATCAACGATAATTATGGCAAATATCCTTATGAACAATATACCTTTATTCAAGGGGGTGACGGTGGAATGGAATACCCAATGGCAACATTGATTACTGGCGAAAGAAACCTAGGAAGTTTAGTAGGCGTTTCTGTTCATGAATTAATGCACTCATGGTATCAAATGATCTTAGGGACCAATGAAAGTTTGTATCCTTGGATGGATGAAGGATTTACGAGTTTTGCTTCTAGTGAAACGATGAATCATTTAAAAGCAACTAAAGCACTACCGGGCAAGCCTGCTGATTTTGCCCAACAAGGGAGTTATGGCGGTTATTTTGCCTTGGCTGGTTCTGGCAGAGAAGAACCGATGACTACGCATTCTGATCATTATACCACTAATTTTGCCTATGGTCGAGCGGCTTATTCCAAAGGAGCGACTTTTTTAAGTCAATTGCGCTATGTTATTGGGGAAGAAAATGTAGCCAAGGGTTTACAGACTTATTATAACACTTGGAAATTTAAGCATCCTAACTTAAATGATTTTATCCGAATCATGGAAAAACAATCGGGTTTGGAATTGGATTGGTATAAAGAATATTTTGTCCATACGACTCAACAAATTGATTATGGGATTACGGGAGTAAATGAAACGAATGGTAAAACAACGGTGATTTTAAATAAAGTGGGCGGTATGCCAATGCCGCTAGATGTCGTTGTAAAATATGTGGATGGTAGCATGGAAACGTTCTATATTCCGCTACAAATTATGCGGGGCGAAAAACCTGCAATTGAAGGGCAAAAACGAACGCTGGTGAAGGATTGGCCTTGGACTCATCCTTATTTTCAGTTTGTCGTGCCTACCGAAAAGACAAATATTTTGTCTATAGAAATTGACCCTTCTAAACAGATGGCGGATGTGAATCGGGAGAATAATAAGATTTAGACTTTGGTAATATCAACCATTTTGACTGCTATTTGTGGTCAAAGTGGTTGATAGAATCTAACTATATAGGACAAAATGGAACTCGAACAGAGAATCGAACAACTTACTCAACTTTTAAATCGATATCCTCTTATAGAAATAAGCACTTAATACAAATCTCATTCAAATGAAAAAAACAAAATTAGTAATAATATTTCCAGCATTAATGCTTTTATCTGTATTGTCCTATTCACAGGATAATCAAATTAAAAAAGATTCTACAAAGACTGATATTAAAAAGAATGAAGTAAAAATAAATTTAGCCTACATTATTTGGGGGTATGCAGAAATAAGCTATGAAAGGCTATTTCCAAAACCAAATATTTCAGTAGGCACCTCAATAGGAAAGTCATTTTTAGCAAATACAGATTTAGATTATAGTGTTTTGCCCTATCTTAGAATGTATTTTGGAAAGAAGGAAGGAGCAGGTTTTTTTCTAGAAGCAAATGCTGTTTATTTTACAGAAGATGCTTTTAGATTAGAATTGGATCCATCAACAAATGTAACATTTGCATTCAAGGAAGGAAATGAAAAAGCATTTGGAGTTGGTTTAGCTGTGGGCGCAAAATTCTTTAGAAAAAAAGGGTGGCATGGAGAAATTGTAGCAGGAGTTGGAAGAATTCTTAATGATTATAAAGATTTATATAATACTGAATTTGACGCTGAATATCCACGTCTAGGGGTATCAATAGGAAAAAGGTTTTAAAAGAATAAGATAGATAGAGGTATAATAAAAATACAATGGCTACAAGTGGTAAAAAAGGGATGTCTATTGAACGAGAAACTTTCTTATTAATATTGATAGCCAAAAATATCTTGCCGTATTAACCGTAAAAGATAGCAAGGTGCAGCACACCGCCTACATTTGTATCATTGAAGCTAAAAATAAACTCTAAGGTACAGCGCACCGACCATCTTTCTTTCCTTTAATAAATTTCTTTATATTTGATGATTCTATTGTAATAGTTTAAGTCCAATACAAATATGAATCAAACAGAATTAGCCAACTACTGCTGTTCTCTATTAATCCTTCTACTCACTACCCTAGCCTGTCAAAAAAACACGCCCAAAGCCAACCTAATTATCACCAACGCCAACATCTGGACTGCCAATGCCAATCAACCCAATGCCCAAGCATTAGCCGTAGCAGGAGATACCATCCTAGCCATTGGCAACAATAAAGAAATCCAAGTATTCAAAGGCGCTAAAACGGAAGTCATTGACTTAGAAGGAAAATTTATCACGCCTGGTTTAATTGACGCTCATGTCCATTTAATGATGGGCGGAAATGCGCTTTTAAGTGTGGAATTAAGAGATGCTAACACCCCAGAAATATTCACCCAACGCATAGTCGATTATGCCAAAACAATTGACAAAGGAGAATGGATTTTAGAAGGCAATTGGGACCATACCCTTTGGGGAGGCGAATTGCCCCACAAAAAATGGATTGATGAATTTACTAAGGATAATCCTGTTGCTATTTATCGCTTGGATGGACACATGATATTGGCGAATTCTGCTGCTTTAGCAATTGCAGGGATTGATAAAAATACAGCAGATGTCAAAAGCGGAAAAATTATTAAAGATGAAAATGGGAATTTGACGGGTGTCTTAAAAGGTAATGCGATGAATGCGGTACTGGATGCTATACCGCCTTTGTCTACTACTCGCAAAGAAAATGGCTTAAAAGCAGCCATGAATTATTTGTTGGCAAATGGAGTGACTTCTGTGCATGATGTGGACAGTATTGGCACTTATTCCGTAGCTAAAAAATTAAAAGATGCAGGGGAATTAAAGGTCAGAATTTATTCGATTCATCCAGTTTATCGATGGAAAGAATTAGCTAAAATAGCAAATTTACAAAATGATAATTTATTAAAAAGAGGTGGTTTAAAGGGTTTTGTAGATGGTTCATTGGGTTCTCACACGGCTGCTTTTCATCATGGGTATACCGACCAACCCACAGATAAAGGCTTTTTTCTGAACAGTCCAGCAGATTTATATGAATGGATTGATAACGCAGATAAAGCCGACTTTCAAGTGATGGTTCATGCCATTGGTGATAGTGCTATCCATTCTTTATTGGATATTTATGCCGATATTATTGACAATGGTTCGTGAAGATTTTAAGAGAAAAATCTGATTTTTGGCTGGCGTGA
>CAZXYA010000589.1:0-5616 GCA_964644655.1 uncultured Saprospiraceae bacterium
GACAACCGACAACCGACAACCGACAACCGACAACCGACAACCGACAACCGACAACCGCAAAAAAATTCGAAGTTAATTTTGTATATAATTGATTTTCAAAAACTTAGATATGCCAAACTATTGACCGTAAAGCGTAAATGTGTTAGTGACGGAGCGATGCTTCCTTATAGAAAAAACGAATAAAATACATTTCTACAGGCGGTATCGGAGCGATGCTCCTTGCTTTTTAGTAAAAAGAGCATCGCTCTGACCCTGTCTGTAACATTAAATTACTCGATGGCATCATTAAGGAGCGTAGCTTCGGCACAAATTAATTTTAGGCATTGTCTCTTTGCGGTTAATATGCCAAACAACTAAACCGCTAAAACATGAAAAGGCGACCATAAGAATATGGTCGCCTTTTATAAACCCAAGATTACTTGGTATTTAAATCTTTACAAATCTTTGTAAAAATTCTTTTCTTTTATTTCTCGAAACACTTAATTCTTCACCATTAGTCATCAATACACAACTATGGTTATCGTTTACATAACGCACCAAATGTTGTAGATTAATTAGGTGAGAATCGTGAATTCGAACAAAGGTGTTACTAGGTAAGGCCTGTTCTACTTTTTTCAAATGTTTTGAGACCGTTACTTTTCGACCACCTTTAAGATACACATTCGTGTATGAATTCTCCGCTAAACAGTACAAAATATCGGCTTTCTTTACAAAAACTAAACCTGTAGAGGTTGTAAGTGCAACACTTGGATATTCCTCTATATAAGGTATCATGTTAGCACTGTCTAGGGTAACAGATGTTAAAATATCATTCATATTTGGGGTATTTTTAGGGTTTGGTAGTTTTCTCTGTAAATAAGTGGGAGGGTAGCTTCTTTTCACAGGCAATACAAGTTTACAAAAAATAAATACAAATCCAATAATAATCCAAGCTTTTTAACTTATTTTATTATTACTTATATTTTTTATTTTTCATAAAAAAATAGAATTTAAATTCAGAAAAAGTAAATACTTCTCTAATTCAGTTCTTGTATTGAATATTTTAGTAGACTTATGTCTTGAAATTGAACAGCCAGAAAGAAAATTCTTTCTGGCTGCTGCCAAAATTTAGCCCCCACTTTATCATTCATTCACTCCTAATATGTAGGGCTATTCCCAAAAGTATGGATGTATATTCTCCAACTTCCTTTCAATAATAAGTCGTCTTTCGTCCACTATGTTTATTGAGTAAAGTTGAATGATTCTATTGTCCCTTATTTTTGTAAAACAATCTTCTTAGTAATTACTGTATTTTCACCAGTAGCCTTTAAGATATATAATCCGTTTGCTAAATCTCCTAGATTAAGATCATGGCGAACAATTGATGTTTCTCCTAAAGAAATCTCCCGAACCATTTGACCTGCAGGGCTAAATATTTGAAGATCAACATTTTGTGCTTGATCTAAATCTAAAGCAATTGTTGCAACACCAGTAGTTGGATTAGGAACAACTTTTAAGTCCGTTGCAGTAAATCCAGTACTAACAGCCGCTTGTGTTAAACCATTATCTGTAATTCCTGCTACAGAACCAGCTAATTGTAATTGCTGTTGTTCAGCTGTGTATAAAGGAGTATCACCTAAAGTAGCTGCTACTCTTGAGCTTGGTCTAGGAATTCTTCTACCATCAACTGGTTGGTAACAAATTGCATCTACATAGAAGTGCGCATTTGGTAAACCGTAGAACATTAAAGCATCTAAGTTCAAAGTGTACTCTCCTGTGAAAGAAACACATCGGTTATCTAAGTAAAGTACGTAGTCATTTCTATCTAAGTCCACAAATAATTCTACATCAAACCATCTACCTTGGTAGATACTATTATGAGTAAACTCTTTGTTAATAGAACCCCAAGGATCGCTATTGTCTCCACCAAATACGCCGAAGAAAGCCGTATGGTCCTCCTCGATGAACATACTAAAACAGATTCTGTAAGCACCTCTGAATTTTCTACCTAAGTCTAAAACTGCTTGCTGTGTACCTTCATCAAGTCGGTTAAATTCTAAAGAGTTCATTCCGTTACTTGCTCTGTCATCGCTAATTCTTGCATGTCTGATTCCTACATTATCACTATTTGAAACAAATGGATTTACGATTGAAACGTAATCACCTACTTCATAATCAATATCAGGTCTTGGTCGGTCAACATCATCATCTTGTGCTTCAAAATCATCGTAGTAATAAGGATTGCTACAAGTAGTGTAATCACCAGCTGTACAGTCAACTCTTAATTTAAACCAGTTGTGACCAGTTACTCGGTTAGCATCCACAACTACATAGTAAGTACCTGGCGCTGCATTTTCAAGAAATACATAATTTCTATCACTATCGTAGTGAGGTGCAGGACGTACAACAGAACCAAGACATTCAGTAGGGGAACAGCTGCCATCACTATTACGTTTAATGATAAACATGTTCAATAACTTTGGTTGGCTACCATTGTCTTCTGTCAAAACGAAAGTCAAATCACGAGCTTTGTGATTGGTGAATTCGTAAATTAATTCACGACCAGTTGAAGGCCATCCTCTTTTACCACAATCTCCGTAATCAGAGAAATTGTTTGCTCCTCTGTAGTTATCATCCTTAATTTCTATCCCACACTTAAGTTCAGAATCTACTCGACTTGCAAGTGCGCATCCTGCAGGACCAGGAACAGTTCTACTAACACAATTAATTTCTGCGAACCATCCTGCTTTCACAACAGATGGATCTGATACAAATCGGAAAGTTAAACAACCTCTGCTAGAAGAAATCTTTCCTGGAGAAGCAGGTCCTGTAAAAGTACCTCGGAAAATAATTCCATCATCACCATCTCTAGACCCTGTAATAACATTTAATACCTCAGGTGCAGTCGCAGCAGTAACTGCTCCAGTTCTCAATTCTTCCCAAACAGATAATTTATCAAATTTTTCTAAATTAAACTGTTGGAAATCAACAGAAACAGAACGGTTGCTTTCAGCAGCACAAATTGTTACATAGTAATCACTGTTATTTACATAAGGCTTGTGATTACCTAATCGGTCTGCAAAAAAACCATTGTTTGAAGTAGGGCTACAATCAACTGAATAGAAAGAGTTACCAGATGTTGCACTACTAGAGGTAGTGGAACTCACAATTCTGTCGTGAGTAACTTCTACGTTTTGACTAGCAAAAGCAAGGCTAGTTGATAGAAGTGTAAAAATAAATAGTCCTAAAAATTTTCTCATAATTAATAAGAATTTGGAGTTAAATAAAATAAGTTTAGGTTTAAATATTACAATTATTTGTAAGTCAAAGCTGAAATAAGGCAGTAGTGTTAATAGCTGTAACTTGTATTTTGATTGTTACAATCGGGTTCAACATGATATATTCGTTGAAGCCAAAGATAGTTTTAGCTACCGTCCAAACTTGTACGTCATAAGCTTTGCAACATACACAATAACTGCGTTTGCAAAAAATAAAATAAATGTTAAAGATTTACATTGAGATTGAGAGTAAAGAAAAAGGTAAGCATGTCTATATAAATCTAAATAAAAGCAATCATTAGTATTATAAGGTGTGAATCAATTATTTAATCAATTCACTGACTTAATTTATCTAATTGTTACAAAATATTTATTTAGACTAAATAGTACACAGCATTTGGTGAAATGGGGTTTCATTTCTGTAAGACTGTGTATTTCCCATTTGGGAAAAACAACCACTAGATTTTTCTTTATAGTAATATTGTCTATTTTTTATGAATATCTTAAAGGGGGGAGATGATATTCAAAAGACATAGTTAATCTAATGCCTTTCGTTTCTTGAGAGAAGTTCAATACTTTTTTAATATGATACCGTTTCCTAAAAAATAAATACCGTTTCCTAAATTAGTATTGACATTGTAAAGATACATACATAATTCTTTTTTTTTTCTATAGGATTCACAAGTGGTATAAAAATTCTAACTAGAAGACTGTTTTTTTTCATATCTGGTAATTTACAAGCCTTTTTTTTTGTTTATTTTTAGCAAAAATACATTCACAAAACTTTGATATATAGATAGTTATGATAATTAAAAAATAATTTCATACTGATATAATCCAATAATTATTCCTTAAGTCTGGTCATATAAAAACTAACTATAATACCATTTTCTAAATAAAATTTAAGTGCATCCTATTGAATCTTTTACTTATCAAAATTGTATATAGTAGAAATCTTATATAAAGTGTAAATTTGCATTTTATTCTAAAAAGTAGACTGTAATTAATCATTCATTAATAATTAAGGAAAAATGTATAGAACGCATAATTGTGGCGCATTAAGAATAGCCGATGTAGGCAAAGAAGTTACTTTAAGTGGTTGGGTACAAAAATCTAGAGACAAGGGGTTTATGATGTGGACGGATTTAAGAGACCGTTATGGGATTACCCAATTGATTTTTTCTGAAGAAGCTTCTTCTAAAGCATTATTCGATAAAGCTCGTTCTTTGGGTAGAGAATATGTCATCAAAGTACAAGGAACGGTTATTGAACGTTCTTCTAAGAATGATAAGATGGCAACGGGTGATATTGAAGTAGAAGTGAAGCAATTAGATATTTTAAATGTTTCCAAACTACCTCCTTTTACGATTGAAGAAGAAACAGATGGTGGTGATGATTTACGAATGAAGTATAGATTCTTGGATTTAAGACGAAGTTCGGTCCAACGTAACATCATTTTCCGTAGTCAATTAGCGATTGCTACTAGACAATATTTAGCAGGCAATGGTTTTATTGAAGTAGAAACACCTGTCTTAATCAAAAGTACCCCTGAGGGAGCAAGAGATTTTGTCGTGCCTAGTCGGATGAATGAAGGACAATTCTATGCTTTGCCGCAATCTCCACAAACCTTTAAGCAATTATTAATGGTTTCTGGTTTTGATAAGTACTTCCAGATTGTCAAATGTTTTAGAGATGAAGATTTGCGAGCGGATAGACAACCAGAATTTACACAGATTGATTGTGAAATGTCTTTTGTCACCCAAGAACAAATTTTAAATACATTTGAAGGTTTGACCAAACATTTATTCAAAGCAACGATGAATGTGGAATTGCCAGATTTTCCACGGATGCAGTATGATGATGCGATGCGCTTATATGGTTCTGATAAACCAGATTTGCGTTTTGATATGCCTTTTAGTGAGTTAAACGATTTAGCTAAGGGTCATGGTTTCGGTGTTTTTGATAATGCAGAATTGATTGTCGGTATTTGTGTCAAAGGAGAAGCAGGAAATTTTTCTAATAAAAACTTAAAGAAATTAGAAGAATGGATGAAGCGGCCTCAAATTGGGGCGAAGGGCATGGTCAATGTGAAATTTAACGCCGATGGTTCGGTTAAATCTTCTGTCGGTAAATTTTATGACGAAACCGTATTAAAAGCTTGGGGCGAAAGATTTGGCGCAGAAGCTGGCGATATGTTATTAATATTATCTGGCGAAACGGATAAAACACGCAAACAATTAAGTGAATTGCGATTGGAATTAGGTCGAAGATTAGGCTTAATCAAAGCGGGTGATTTCAAACCACTTTGGGTCGTCGATTTCCCACTTTTAGAATGGGACGAAGAATCTGAGCGTTTCCA
>CAZXYA010000590.1:0-5607 GCA_964644655.1 uncultured Saprospiraceae bacterium
TTATTCCTGATTTTTATCTCGATTATTATGGCTCACCCTAATTTGGGGATGAGCGTCTATTTTTTAATCAATTCTAAAAATAGCCTTTTTTTTAATTATCTCCAAATGAGTAAAATAGGAGTCAGGAGGCAGGTTGCTTCAGACTAAGTCAAATTATAAAAATCGAGTGATTTTCAGTATATAAAAAGAGCTTCCAAAACTTGAAGTTCTGGAAGCTCTAGATATTTCAGTATAGAAACAATAAAATTTCGCTGCTCCATCTGAATTAGATTATTATTCTCTTAATCAATTCTCATCCAATCCATAAGCCTGCCAAGCGCCAGCCTTTTCGCCGAAATCCTGCATAAAGTGCATCTTTTTTTCTACGCCATCATAAACGTAAAAAATCATTCCTGCTTGGGAGAAATTGGTTTCAAATTCTGTCACGGTTACATTGCGCAATGGATTGCCAAAGCCCGTCCAAGTGCCTGCTCCTTCTCCGTAGTCTAACATAAAACTAACTTGGCCTGTACCACCATTTAGGACATAAAAAGACGTGCCAAAGTTTTCGCCTCTTTCTATGGCTTTGAAATGTAATTTGGAAGTACCATTCTCTCGATACTTATTGCCAAATTTCCGCCAGTTACCGGCATCTTCACCGTGATCGACCATATAAGACAATTGGCCTGTTTTGCTGTCAATGGTGTAAAATGCGGTTCCTTGTCCTTTAAAATTAGCCTCGAAACCTGTATTGCCTACTTGGGCAACGGGTTCCTGTGGATTACAAGCAAATAAAAAGCTGGTCAAAAAAGTAAAGTAGCATAAGTTCTTTAAAAAGTTTCTCATGATTTTGTAAGTGTATTGAATTTAGGTTTAAAAAATTTCAGTTGTCGGTTGTCGGTTAATTCAGTTCTCTAGTTACAAATCTAATTGACAACCCTTCTAAACTTAGTTATTTAAAGGTTAACCATTTAGTTAGCGGTTCGCTAATAAAATAAGTATTGTGTTATTTTGAACAAATCAAAAATTAGGTTATTAATTTACTGTAGAGTGTTGTGTGGGAACTGCTAACTTTAAATTTGAAAAGGGTAAAAAGGAGGTAGTAATAGTAGGTTTATTGAGGAGAATGTAGGTTATAAAAATTTTAAACTGTTTTAGACTCGCAATATGCAAAAAATTATCGTCGCTGCCAAATCTGACAACCAAGTAATTGGTAAAGAAAATAATTTAGTCTGGCATTTACCTGCCGATTTACGCTTTTTTAGGGCTACCATTGAAGGGGCTTATTTAACTACGGGTCGAAAATCCTATGAATCTGCACAAGGAGAAGAGATTTTTGGCTCACATCGAGCATTTACTATTATTACTAGAAATAAAAATTATCTATCTAAAAATGGACAAGTGGTCCATTCTTTGGAGGCAGCTATTCAAATCGCAAAAACGGACGGTGCAGAACGACTTTGTATTCTTGGTGGTGCTACCATTTATGAACAAGCAATGAATATAGCAGATAAAATGGTCTTGACAGAAGTCCATGCTCATTTTGAAGGCGATACCTTTTTTCCTGCCATTGATCCAACTATATGGAGGGAAACGAGTAGAATTAAGCATCTTAAAGATACAGAAAATCCTTTTGATTATTCTTTTGTTGTTTATGAACGGAAGGACAGTTAGAATGCCAGAGAAAAAAGTAATCATCTAAAATCCGTTGGGGAAACTAATCCGTTGGGAAAAAACACGTCCAACGGATTAGAAGTGATAGCTATCAAGAAGATACACCAAAATTTATCTGCACTCATCGAAACTTGTCCTCAATTTATCGGGATACATTCACCAATATATTGAAAGACAAATGGAGCATTATTATAAAAAGCTTTATTTTTTCTACAAAAGTATATTGATCTAGACCTTTTGTATAAAAACCATTACAAATAGTTGACTTAAACATATAAATAACTAATCTTTGTTAAACAATTCAAAGAACAATCATTTTTACAAGTTTTATACCTCTACATCTTCCTAATTAGCCAGATTACTCAAAAAATAAGCTAATAGCATTAGCATTCACCTATTCCACAACATACTTTCTTTACCATCAATTATTTTATTCACCACATTCAAAATGCTGATGAGTACTAGAATCCTATTATCTTTAATATATCTGCCCCTTTTTTCTATTTTTTCTTTAGTGGCACAAGATGCTAATTTGGCTTTAGCCAATGATCAATTAGTGGAATTAGCGAGTGAAGAAAATTATACGACCGTCGATATTACCAATCCAGTTATTTCAGACTATTATACGTCTAATGGAATTACCCATATTTATTTTCAACAAACAATCGATCAAATTAGTGTTTTCGGTGCCAATGCTGCCGTTCATATCAAAAACAACGAAGTCTTTTCTTCAAATATCAATTTCTTAAGAGGTATAGAGAAACGAAATATTAAAAACCAGTTTCAAGTGCAAGCCCTAGAAGCTTTGGTTCGCTTGGCACAAAATCAAAACTATCCACTCAGTCAAACAGAATTTATTATCCTTTCTGCGGATGAGGCTGATCCATCCAAACCAACAAACATTAGCGCTGATGGTATTTCCAATCGAACGATTCCCTTACGATTAGTTTTTTTAGAAGATGCCAACCAAGATTTACAATTAGCTTGGAGTGTCTTTATTGATGAAAAAGATGGTGCGAATTATAAAAATTTCTTCATCAATGCGGCTACTGGTGCTATCGAAAAAGAAATTAATTTAACCATTTCTTGTAATTTCGACCATGACCATAGCCTCCATCATCATGATGCGATTCCTACGACTGGTAATCGCCTCACTCAGCTTTTAAATACAGAAAGCGCTGCTAGAACGCTAAACGCTGGTTCTTCTGATAAAATGAAGTCTTTTAAAAACAACGAAAAAACCCAAGTTGCCAATAGTTATAATGTCTACCCGATTCCTATTGAAAACCCTAACTATGGTGGTCGCTCGATTGAAATAAGCCCTTGGGATGCAAATAGAACCGCTTCGCCTAATGGCTGGCATCAAATCGGTTCTACTACTTATACAACTACTAGAGGGAATAATGCTGATGCTTATGAAGATAGCAATTCAACGAATACGCCCACGAATGGTGATCCAGCGAGAGTCAATGGTGGCGCAACTTTGGAATTTGATAATCCTTTAGACATTAATGGTAGCCCTGCCAATTATCAACCAGCCGCTATTACTAACTTATTTTATTGGAGTAATATCATCCATGATGTCTGGTATAATTATGGCTTTGACGAATCTTCTGGTAATTTCCAAGAAGAAAATTATGGCAGAGGTGGCAATGGTAGTGATTATATCTATGCAGAAGCACAAGATGGTTCTGGTTCTTGTAATGCCAATATGTCAACGCCAAGTGATGGCGGAAATCCAAGAATGCAAATGTTTCTTTGTAATGGTCAAGATGGTGATTTTGACAATTCGGTTATTGTCCACGAATACGGACATGGAATTTCAATTCGACTGACAGGTGGTCCTTCCACATCTAGCTGCCTTAATAACCAAGAACAAATGGGCGAAGGCTGGTCTGATTGGTTTGGTACGGTGATGACCATGCAAGCAGGAGATGTGGCGACTAAAGTCCGACCATTGGGTACTTGGTTATTAGGGGAAGGACCAACTGGAGATGGTATTCGTCTCTATCCATATACCACAGATATGACTATTAATCCAATGACCTATGGCATGCTTCCAAACAATAATATTTCTGTTCCTCATGGCGTAGGTACGGTGTGGGCAACTATGCTATGGGACTTAACTTGGGCAATGATTGATCGTTATGGTTGGGATGCAGATTTATATAATGGAACTGGTGGGAATAATAGAACAATGGCATTGGTTATCGAAAGTTTGAAATTACAACCTTGTTCTCCCGGTTTTGTCGATGGGCGGGATGCTATTTTAGCAGCCGATCGCTTATTATATGGTGGCGACAATCAATGCTTAATTTGGGAAGCCTTTGCTCGAAGAGGTTTAGGATATAGCGCCGACCAAGGAAGTACAGGTGATAAATCGGATGGCACAGAAGCCTTTGATATGCCTCCTACTTGTACCATTTCTTTAACTAAAATAGCCGATAAAACAAGTGCTAAATTGGGTGAATCCATTACCTATCAATTGTCGGCTACAAACGAACAAAGTTCGACTGTCAATGATTTAGTATTTACCGATTTTTTGCCTGCTAATCTCGAATTTGTTAGTGCTTCTGATAATGGACAGGCAATAGGTCAAACAGTTACTTGGCCTGCCATTTCTTTAAATCCAGGAGAAAATGCTATTAGAACAGTCGTTGCTAAAATAAGAGGGGATATTGATGAAATTGACCCTACATTTACGGATGATTTAGAAAATGGAACAGCTAATTGGGGCGTGACAAATAATGGTGGAGATGGAACATGGAATTACCAAAGCGCTCGATCCAATTCTGCTAGTAATGCTTTTCATTCTCCTGGAACTCCTTTTGATAGCTATACTAATTTAACCAGTACAACTACTTTTGGCGTAACAGAAACAAGTGAATTAATTTTTCATCATTATTATGATATTGAATCGAGATGGGATGCTGGCGTTGTAGAAATATCTACTAATAATGGAGCTAATTGGACAGATTTAGGGACTAAAATAACCCAAAATGGCTATACGGGTACTACTTTCTATGGATTCGATGGCTTTTATGGAAACTCTAATGCTTGGGTAGAAACTAAAATTGATTTATCCGAATATGCCAACCAAAAAGTATTGATTCGGTTTCAGATGCGTTACGATTTTAGTATTTTCGAAGAAGGTTGGTTTATAGATGATATAAGCATTACTAATTTAGGGGTAGCGGTATTGAATCAAGCACAAATCGGAAATAGGGATTTAACCAGTTCTGTTACGGTCAATAGCCCAACTCAAATTGATTTTGAACCCAGTAATTGTTTGGATAACCTAAATGTTAATCTGGATGAAGAAATTTTAAGTGATGATTATCGGTTTGCCAACGATTTAGTTGCTGCTGGTGTCGTTAAAAATGGAGGAAGCGTCGGTTTTTATGCTGGGAATTCTATTACGCTTCGAGCTGGTTTTATCGCAGAAAACGGAAGTACTTTTACTGCGGCTATTGAAGCTTGTGACGAAAATACCGAATCTTCACTTACAAGAGATGCGCCGATAGTTGCTGCCAGATCTAATAATTCTCTCCATTCAAGCAATACTATTACTAAAAATACCCTAGCGGTTAGACCAAATCCTTTCCATCAGCAAGCCATTATAGATTATCAATTAACTAAGACTGGTTCTCTTTGGATTGGTTTACATGATATTACAGGAAAAATAGTGAAAGTTTTACACAACCAAACAAATAGGGAAGCTGGTACTTACCAATTAGTACTTAATAGTGACCAACTAGACAATGGTGCTTATTGGTTGACCATGCGCACACAGGAAGGCGTTTTGACGAAGAAGCTATTTTTGATTAGACGTTAAGTATAGGGTACAGTCGGCAGTAATCAGTTAGCAGTTTGTCAAAGTGCAAAAAAAAGCCGCACTTAAAGTACGGCTCATTTAACAAATTATAATCCCATGAACATATCCAAAATTAATTC
>CAZXYA010000591.1:0-5594 GCA_964644655.1 uncultured Saprospiraceae bacterium
AAAAATGGCTACTCCTTTAAATTTTAAACCTCAAAGTCCCATCGGGACGGCATGTAATTGTGAAAACTTGGGGACAAACTCCAATTGCGCCTAGCTAAAAATGGAAAATGGCTTTAATCATTTTGATTAAAGCCACTTCCAATCTACTTTGAAGATTAAATAAGTTTATTCTTGCTTCGCCTTTTGTTAAAGCGTACTATCAATCTGAATTTTATTAAAATCAGTAAATATTTACCCTAAATTCAACCCCAAAAGTACGAGGTGGATTTAAAGCAATTCTTGACCAGAATCGAAGGGGCCAAACATGTTGAATATAAGTTTGATCTAGCAAGTTTCTGCCCCAAATGGCAATACTATATTTTTCATCTTTAGACGAAACCCCCAATCTTGCATTAACTGCATGAAATGGAATTCTTGCCAAAGATTCTGTATTATAGACATCATTAAAACTCTTACTAGTATAATTATAATCCAATCTAATTAAATATTTCATAGTGCTTCCAAAATCTCCTGTCAATTGTGGGGTAAATCTAAAAGTAAAATTAGGAGATTTGTATAAGCTATTCCCACTTAAATTAACAGGTTGACCAATTAAATCAACAAATGGAAAATCAAAATATTTTAAACTTTGCCCACCAACAGCCATATCCGTTCTAAAATGATCACTCCAAATAGCCGTCCATTCTGATTCTACGCCTACTCCTTCGGCAGATTCCGCGTTTACTACTTGAGTAGATTGCCCCGCCACGACGAATTCTTGTTTATCTTTATAAACGGTAGCAAAAGCTGCCGTATTAATTCTCATCCGATTGGAGGTCTTCATTTTTAAACCAATCTCATAACTATTAATAGATTCTGGTTCAAAAATTAATCCACCAGACCGTTCAGTTGGACTCAAAGTTGTATTAAAACCAGCTCCCTTAAATCCTCTAGAAAACGTTGCATAAATCAAAAAATTATCACTCGTTTTAAAGTCCATGCCTATGTTTCCAGAAACAAAACTTCTATTTGCAGACCTAGCCTGAGGAGCATCTTCTGAACCGATTTGCTGAAGAATAAACTGGATAAAGTTGATTTGAGTACCAGGATTCAATTGCTGATAATAAGATAAATTTCGATCTTCATTGGTGAATCTTAAACCAGCATTAATCCGAACTTTTTCACTAATTTCATAAGAAGTAGAACCAAATACAGCAAAACTTTCTACATTTTGAGTTGCTTCAGAGATACCGTTTGCAGAATAATTTGGTACATTAAAAGAAGGAGGTAAACCAGCAACATTTCTAAAAACAGGAATCCATGCTTGGCCAAAAGTGAATCTATCCTTGGAATCAATTTCTTCTTTTAAGTAAAAAAGACCACCTACATAAAATAATTTGGCGTCTTTTCTTGGAGTTGAAAATCGAATTTCATGTGACCTAGTTTTATAATCAATAGTTCTTAGGATATTCGTAAAATCTAATTCATTATGATCAAAATCGTTTTCTCCTCCAGAATCAGAAGTGTGATACCCTGTTAATAAAGTTAGGGTGTGATCATCACCCACCTTAATTTCTGCTTTACCTGAAAAACCATTGATATTTCGATTAAAAAAAGGATCATCAAAATTGGTTCTTGTTTCTCTATTCAAAAAATCATCATCTTGCACGGGAATCGGACCACCAAATTCAGGTTGTTTAAAATCTAAAGGGAATTCTGCTTTAAAATCTTTACTCTTTTCATATTTCAAATTAATATTTACTCTATCATTTGGTCTATATAAAAGAGACAATCGTCCCCCTGCGAATTGCGTTTTATTTTGGTCAGATGCACTATCATTATCTACAATTCTGGTAAAACCATCCTTTTGTTTATATGCCCCTGTCACCCTCACAGCTAGTTTATCTTTGATTAGCATGATGTTTGCTTTAGCTCTCGTCAAAAATAAACTAAAATTGCCACCAGTAAATTCTACAGAACCAAAATTAGCCATCTGTGGTTTTTCGGTAATGACATGCAAGACTCCACCAATGGTATTTTTACCAAATAAGGTCCCCTGTGGTCCTCTTAGTACCTCCAACCGTTCGATATCCATTAAGGAACTATTAAAGTGGTGAGATCTAGAATAAAAAATATCGTCAATATATAAGCCTACAGAATTTTCGATACCGGCATTTACAAAATCACTATTCAACCCTCTTAAAGTAAAGGTAAAAGCGCCTGGTAAATAGGAATCAGTAATTAAATTAGGAATATTTTGGAAGGCTTCTTCAACATCTTTTGCATTTTTTTGCCTTATTTCATCGGAATTAACAACAGAAATAGCAATTGGCACATCCTGTAGTTCCTCTGTTACTTTATTGGCGGTTACAAAAACATCCTCCAATTTAACAGATTGAGATTCTAATTTAACATCTTGTGTCGTTTCGAATAATTTCCCATCAGGAGTTACCCTAATAAAGTCAGAAAACTCCGCATACCCTAAATATTGATAGCGAACCAACTGATAAGTCTGATCTTTTTTGTAGGGAATTTGTAATTCATAATTCCCTTTATCATCGGTTTCTGCAAAGGCAGGTGTACCATCTGCATAAACTTGGACGGCAATTAACGGCTCCCCAGTCTCTGCGTCCTTTACGGTCCCCCTGAGAATGGTTTGAGCATCTAAAAATAGGCTAAAAGTAGAGACTAACAATAATAAACATATTGCTCTTAAGTAAATTTGATTCATCATAGTATGCATTAATTCATTAAAAACTAAATCAACTTTTAAATAATTTTTTATAAATAAAACCCATCATTAAAGCGAAATTTAGCAAGTCCCTTAACTTACTAAATACACTACTTTAATAAAAATTAACTCGCAATTCTACACCAAAAGTACGAGGTGGATTTAATGCCACCCTGGTCCAATTGGTAAAGGTCTAAACATTTTATAATTCCCATTATTATCCGATTCTGCAAAGGCAGATGTTCCATCCGAAAATACTTGAACAGCTATTAATGGCTCGCCAGTTTCCTTATCTATAACTTTCCCTCGAACAATTGTTTGAGCATCTAAGGAGATACAAAAAAAGGTAAGTAATACTACTCCAATAAATAGGTAGTAATTTCTGTTCTTCATAATATGCATTGAATCAGTATTCCAATCTTATTTACAACAGGGGGGGAATAAAAAAGAGGTTGGATTTTTTACTTTTTGTAAAATGAAAATATATAATAGCAATAAAAGTGATGAAAAATTTAAGTTTCCTCTTCTGTTATTGCTTTTTTCCTTATCTATAATTAACACTCATTTTTACAATAAATATATTAATTATCCTAATAAAATATTGGCAAATAATTTTAGTTATTAGTGTTTAATACTTGGGGGGAGAAATAGATGGGAGGGGAATAGTTAATAGAGGAAGATTGCCTTCTATACGAACAAAAATACAGACATTACTTGTAAATAACAACTACTCAAAACATAATTAAAATCCCAATTTGTAATAACTTAGCATCCAAGAGGATTTATTCAATTAGGGTATTGACTGCAAAAAGATGGTAATTTGAAAATGATAGATTGAGGTGCAGCGCACCGACCACCTTTGTAAAAAGTGTAAAATGTAGGCGGTGAGTTGCAACTTGCTATCTTTTTGCGGTCAATAAATTTGGGTATTAAAATCGAAGTCTTTATTTTCTTTTATACTTTCTTTAAAGTAAATCCAAAGGTAGATCCCAACCCTGTAGAACTACGGACATTTATGGTCTGCTTATGGGCTTCTACAATATGCTTGACAATGGACAAGCCTAAACCTGACCCACCAATCTGCCGTGACCTACTTTTATCAGCTCGGTAAAAACGATCAAAAACATGATTTAAATGTTCTTGAGAAATCCCGATACCACTATCAGCAATTTCTACTAAAATTCGAGAATCCATATCATAAAATCCAACTTTAGTTCGACCATTTTCTTTACCGTATTTAATAGAATTTTCTATTAGATTCACCAAAACTTGTCTAATCGCTTCTCTATCTGCCTCTACCTTAAAATTTTGATTGGCGCCATCCTTATATACCAATGTAATAGCTTGTTTTTTTGCCTTAATTTCTAAGTCTTCAAATACTTCGCCAACCAATGCTTTTAAATCAAAAACCTGCAAATCCATGACTAATTTACCTGATTCCAATTTATTAATCGCCTCCAAATCCGTAACAATTGTATTCAAGCGTTCTACGTTTTTAGCTGCCCGTTGTAAATACTTCATATTTATATTATCATCATACAAAGCACCTTCTATCAGGGTATGGATAAATCCTTGAATATTAAATATAGGCGTTTTTAATTCATGGGAAACATTGCCGAGATATAAGCGGCGGTAAGATTCCATTTCTTTTAGCGAGTTGATTTCCGTTTGTTGCTCTAATGCCCATTCGGCAACTTCTTTTTCTACTTCTTGAATAATATCTGTATCTACATCTAAATCTTTATTTCTATTTTTATCGGCTGGTTTTAATTTAAATTTATGAATACTTTTATAAATTAATTTTATCTTTCTGTAAATGTATTTTTTCACAAAAAAGAGTATAGAAAAATAGGCAGATAGCCCGATTAATCCAATCCATAATAAATATACTTCATCCCATTTTAATTCTTCAAAAAGAATAAATAATATTAAAAACACACTATTAAAAACAACAATTAGGCCTGAGGCATATATCGCTATTTGTCTTGGTGTTAAATTCTTCAGCATGAGCAAAAGTTTGTAAGTTGAGGCTAGGTGAGTTTATCCCTCTTTTGATAATCGTATGAAATAGAGGGCCTGACTTCTATCTTCTAAATTCTTTAGGTTCTTTAAAATTCATATTTATACCCTACTCCTTTGATCGTTTTTATGTAATCATTCCCTAATTTTTCTCGTAGTTTACGAATGTGTACATCAATAGTTCGATTCCCTACAATCACATCTGTTCCCCATATTTTATTAAAGATTTCTTCTCTGGTAAATACTTTTCCAGGTTTAGAAACTAAAAGACTTAATAATTCAAATTCTTTTTTAGCTAATTCTATTCTCTCTTCTCCACGCAACACTAAAATCTTTTCTTTGTCAATGGTTAAATCACCTGCAGTTATGGTTGCGGCACCATTATCTGCATCATTACGACCAGACCTTCTCAATAATGCATTTACTCTACTTACTAAAACTCTAGGTCGAATCGGTTTGGTAATATAATCATCTCCTCCAACATCTAATGCTGCAATTTGAGAATAATCTTCATCCCTTGCAGTCAAAAAGGCAACCACCGTGTTATCAAATAAAGATTCAGATCGTAATTGTCGGCATACTTCTACCCCATCCATTTTTGGCATCATTATATCCAAAATAATTAAATCTGGTTTAACACGTCTAGCTTCATCTAGCCCCTCCAGTCCATTTTCTGCAGTAGACACTCTAAACCCTTCCTTTTGCAAATTGTATTTAACAAACTCTAAAATATCTGGTTCATCATCTACTACTAAAATTTGTGGATTGTCATTCATGATAATGCGATTTTAATTAAATCTATATGTTTAGCAATGGTTCGTGAAGATTTTAAGAGAAAAATCTGATTTTTGGCTGGCGTGAGTTT
>CAZXYA010000592.1:0-5581 GCA_964644655.1 uncultured Saprospiraceae bacterium
AAAACGTCCTGAATTTCGGTAAAATCAGGGCTTAATTCTTTCACGAACCATTGTTTAGGGAACAGGAAAAATATAATCTACCAGTTCTACGGTCTTATTTTGTCCTTCTTCTGCGTTGTCGAAATACTCATTACCCGTAATGGGTAACTCCGTTTTTGAGGCCTTGAATAAGAACAAACTAAAACCACATCTTCTGGTACCCTATTTATTTCCTGTTCCCTTAATTGTTAGGGTACACACAAACTTAACAATATTGGATGGGCGAAAGGTTGATTATACATTAATTTAGTGTTAATAATACTCAATATATCGTTTAATAGCAGTAAAGCTGCATTCATGGGCTTGTTAAAATAATAAGAATTTTAATTTACCCCCTGTTTTAACCATAAATAAATTCGTGTATAGACTTAGAAATAACCCTCGCCTCAATATCTTCTGTTAGTCGCTCTCCTAACATATATATATTGAAGGAATAAGGGCCATTTTTTTCATTTAAATGCCCGCTTGCTACCCAATCTGAAAAATCATCTAAATTATAATAAATTCCTAGTTCATATTGTTGTTTCACTAGATTATAAATTGCGAATAATTCAAAATGAACAAATTTGTCACAGTAGACTTTCAGATACATGGGTTGATCTAATAGGTCTTCTAAAAATGGATCAGATCCGGAAGATTCATAAGGTGGAAATAAGAAAATTTCACTTTTAATGTTAATCTTATTCAAATAAAATTGAACTAAATTTAATTTTCCTTTTAGTAATTGAGAAGGAGTATTTTTAATTTCTAATTGATTAAAAGGCTTCCATTCTTTATTGTATAAGTCATAATAATCGACATTCCCAATTCTTGCTTTATAATCAAACCGAGGATTACCTGGGACTACATAACCTGGATAATAATAGCGTTTGCCTTCTTCCATCGCGAATTTCATCTCTAGTAACATGGTATAAAATCCCAAACTATGTTGGTCGTATGTTGGATCAAAGATACCATTGATACTTGCGATACTGGTCTTTCCTACATCAAAAAAACTAGCCGCTACCAATTCTTTACCGAAATAAACTTCAATTTGTCGGGTATCATAAATGGAAAAATTGGCTCCAGACATTAAAGATTGACTGAGGGTTCTATGCACTCCTGTTTTAAAACGTACTCTATGTTTTTTGTATAATTTTTCTTTGGGTAAATCAATCCTAGCAGGGCCAATTTGATAGGTAAAATGTTTGGCATTACGATTCAATAATTTTCGCAATCGCTTTTTAAAAGTAAAGTTTTGCAAATCTTGTCGAATCCAAATCGCTGAAAAAAAGCCTTTTTCCATAAAAAGAAACCAACAAGTAAAGATGGTTTGCCCCATTCTAAACCACCCTTTCGCTAAATATTCATCTAAATGCTCTGCTGGTATTCGATTGATTGGATAGTGTATTTCTGTATACATTCTTTGTATTATGCTGTTTTGCTATCAGTTAAAGGGGGGATAAAAATGCTAATCATAAAATCGTGCCAGCTAAGTAAAATAAGTTTTAATCTTATCTCTTTTTTAAAACCTCCCTATAAAATGCTCCTTATTTGTTAAGGAATCATATTGATCAAATGGTAGGCGATACTTTGAAAGTGTCGCCCACCATTTGACGATACCTATCAAACATTAGTATAGTTAAATTTTAGAGTGATTTCAAAATCATTTTTCACGATTTTCGCTCCCCTTATACCTTTTTTGCGAAGCGGCGAAGCCGCCAAGCAGAATTACAAGAAACTTTTTTAACGGTGTAATAAGGAACAGTTCAAAAATAACTTTACATTTTAGAATTGCAACTTACTGATTATCAGTAGTGTTTTTAATTTTAATTCATTCCTAAGCATTTCTAAAGCTTAGAATTCGAAAAATACCAAATAACTTAGAATAAACGTTATTTAGCAATCCCAATTTTTGCTTTTTTTCCTTTAATTTTTTCCTGTTGAATTCGTTTCAATAATTGATTCATTTTATTGCGTTTTACGGCAGTAAAAGCATAGAAATCTTTTACTTCTATCAAACCAATTTCGTCTTTTTTGAGCAATCCTTTCTTAGCTAAAAAACCGACGATATCTATCTTATTAATTTTATCTTTTTTACCCTTTCCAATCCATAAAGTTTGCCATTCGGGAGGAGGAGGTGCTGGCATATTTTTCAATATAAATTCCTTGGGAGATTCTGTCAAATAATCAGGCAGGTATTCTACTTCATTCATTAATAATAAAACAGTTCCATCAGCATGCATTCGAGCAGTCCGCCCATTTCTATGCGTAAATGCATCGGCTCTATTAGCCAAGTGATAATGAACCACATATTTTATAGAAGGAATATCTAATCCCCTGGCTGCCAAGTCGGTAGTCACCAAAATATTATAACTACCATTTCTAAATTTTGATAAGGTTTTCTCTCGATCAATTTGTTCCAAACCACCATGAAAAACATTATGATGAACACCTTGAATTGTAAGAAAATCACTTACCCGTTCGACGGTTTCTCGATAATTACAAAAAACCAACATAGCTGCCGACTCCACATTACAAATTAGCTTATAAAGCGTATTCAATTTATCCTTTTCAGGAGAATTGACCACTTGAATACTCAATTTCTTTTCAGCAGTTTTAGGTTTCTCAAAACTGAGTTTAATCGGTTTATAAATATCTGCAAAACGAGGAATGGCAATTCTATCTGTCGCCGAAGTTAAGATTCTTTTTTTAATAGTAGGCATCGCTTTAATAATATCTACCATATCTTCCTGAAATCCTATTTCTAAAGATTTGTCAAATTCATCTAAAACAAGTAAAGATGCTGCATTTAAGCTAATATTTCGACGATGAATATGATCTGCCAATCTTCCTGGTGTTGCAATCAAAATAGCTGGAGGTTGGGACAAATTCCTTTTTTCAATACGTACGGGATGACCACCGTAGCAGCAATTGACTTTAAAAGGAATCTTCATATTCTTTACTACTGATTCTATTTGTAAGGCAAGTTCTCTGGTTGGGGCTAGTATTACCGCCTGCACTTCTCGGTTACCTATCTGCAAATACTGCAAAATAGGCAATAAAAAGGCAAGCGTTTTACCTGTTCCTGTAGGAGAACGCAGAATAATATCTCGGTCCGTTTCTGCTGCTTCTAAGGTTGCTAATTGCATCTCATTTAAAGCTTCAATGTCTAGACTTTTTAATGCTTTATTTAAGTGTTTGTCAAACTGTTCATTTTTCTTTTCCAATATGTTTAATTTGTGATTGCTTTTGAATTGACCATGTTCAATTGCGCTGCAATATCATAAAAGAGGGCAATTCCATTAGGAATAATTTCGTCTGGAAAATCATAATTGGCTTGGTGTAAAGCAGGGGTTGTCAATCCAGCCCCTAAGCCAAACATCGCCCCTGGAATGTATTCTGTAAATAAACCAAAATCCTCTCCCCATTTAAAAGGAAAAGGTTTTTCAAAATGGTCAAAATTAAGTCTTTTCGCCGAGTTCTCAATACAATTAACGGCAAAATTATCATTTGAAGTAGCCGCAAAATAATGTAACCATTGGGTAGTATATTTCAATTTTTCTTTTTGACAAATGTCATCAGTCATTTCCAAAATAGCTGTTTTTATTTGTTCTAATTTTGTTTTGGTCCAGCACCGAATGGTATAATGTAATTCACCGTCTCCTGCAGCCGTTCCATAGTCTTTGCTACCAATCCGAGTGTAAATGGTTGTAATATTACAAAAATCATCACTACTTAAGTCGGTGTAGACTAAAGATTGAATTTTAATAATTAACTGTGCTATAGCTAAGGCTGGATTGAGTCCATTTTCCTGTTCTGCGGCATGGGTTTTTAAGCCTTTAAATTGAATAATTAAACTAATAACTGCTGGATTGAAAGCTCCTTTTTTATAAATAATTTGCCCCTTGGGAAAACCAGGCACATTATGCAAAGCAAAAGCATAATCAATTTTTAAACTAGCAAAATCTTTGTTGGTTAATATCGCTTTTGCTCCTTCTCCTGTTTCTTCTGCAGGTTGAAATAATAAAATAATTTTACCTTTTTTTAATGGCTTAGTAGCTAATTTTTGAGCGAGTCCTAGCAATATCGTGCTATGCCCATCGTGACCACATTTATGAGCAACGCCTTCATTTCTGGATCTGTAATTAAAATCATTTATTTCTTGGATGGGTAAAGCATCCATGTCTGCTCGGAATAATATATTTTTTCCTTTAATCCCTGAGTCAAAAATAGCCACTACCCCATGACCGCCTATATTGGTTAATAGCTTAGACGGTTTACATGGCAGTATCGCTTCTTTAATTCTCTGAGCAGTTTCCTTTTCATGTCCCGATATTTCAGGATATTGGTGTAATAACTGTCGGAAAGAAATTAGATTGCTTAGGTTCACTTAAAAAAGTTTAAGAGTATTGAATAAGTACTGAGACATAAATAATCGACATTTTAATTTTAGAGAAGAATGAGTTGATGAGGTTTATCAATCAGTTTCTCATAAATTAATTCTCAAAGATAAATAAAATACAATATTTATATAATCAGAAAATTACAAAGGAGTAAAATTAAAAACTAAAACTTTTTAATAAAATTTCTTTATTAAAACATTTACTTTAATGAAAGTTCTACTTATCTTTGTATAAAACATAATCTATCATGAAAAAACAAGCTGGTCATAGAAAATATAATTTTCCAGATGCTGATTTATATTTGCAGTCCATGGAGCGCATAAAATATGCCCATAGAGATATTACTTATTTTGAACAGTACAGTTATAATATAGAGCGCTTAAAGAAATTTAAGGCAATGTGCGACAAATTCCGAGCTTTGCCTGATGATGATGAAATGGTAGGAGATCAAATGGTATTAACGGAGAAAAAGGCAACAGCAGCAGAGAAATTGAAATCTTCGATTCGAAGCATTATGATAAAAGTGTCGATTAAGTATAATAATCGAACGGGCCGCTATCGAAAATTTGGCACGGCTAAAATGGGAGACATGACAGATGCACAGCTATTATTCTGTGGTAGAAGAGTCGCTAGAGTTTCTCGTCAAATGACTGGTTTTATCGAAGAATTAGGGGTTAATGAAAATGCTATACAGCGAGTTACGGATGCTTGTCGCAATTTTGAAAATTCCTTAAATCTGCAACAAGACAAGGTATCTGATCGAGATATTGCGGTAGAACAACGAGTTGATCAAGGAAATAAAATATACGAGGAGCTAGTAATTTTATGTAATATTGGGAAGGATATTTGGGCAGAAAATGATACTGCTAAATACGAAAATTATACGATTTACGAAAGTAATAATAACCAGAAGATTGCTCGGAAATTACGAGAGGCTAATGAATAATGATGAATTCTTCAAGTTTGGATGGTAAAAATTTCTACTACGGATAATTATCTATTTTTGTAATTACTTAGGTGTCAGGGGCGAGGAGTCAGGTGTCAGGGCAAAAGCGACAAGCAAGCACATAATCTGGCCTTAAAAAATGCATGATACTATTTTTTTAGCACGATTTCCCTGACTCCTGACCCCTGAAATCTGACTCCTAAGTAGTTAC
>CAZXYA010000593.1:0-5578 GCA_964644655.1 uncultured Saprospiraceae bacterium
TAACGTTTTTAGCCTAATTTTTAGCGAATACTTTTTTATAAGAAAACCCTTTATATAGAAGCTACCGAAACAAAACATCTTGCAATACTTTAAATAATTTATGGAAGAACATACAATGCTAAATTATCTAAAAGAGGTATTAGAAAATATGCCGACTGATTGGCTGCGCTTAACCACCCATCGACTAGATATTTTTGAGGAAAAACTGGCCAAAGTTCAATTCTTAGAACAGTTTGAAATCTTATATAAGGACTATAATTCGGCTTCCACAGAACTCAAGGGTTTACCGACTGCTTACGACTATATTCGATTAGGTCATCCATTATCCTGTGTATTGGAATGGGGAATTGCTAAATTAAATAAGCTTCCCTCAAAAAATGTAATAAGTTTTTCCTCAAAGACAATTGCTATTCTGGCAATTCTAAGAAAAAATTTATTAGATAATAAAAATACCCAAATCATTTACACGGAGGAATTACCTCCCTATTTTGATATTGAACTGCTAAAAAACATTTATGGGTATAATTTTGAGTTAAAGAAAGTGAAACAGGTAGCGGAAGTTTCCGAATTTAAGGGCAGTACCATCTTCGTTTCTCAGCAAAAGGAAATTGGTGATTTTAATCTCCCTTCCACTATTGATTTTTATATCTCCGTTTTTGCCGATTTGGGTAGTATTGTATTAATAAATGGAGAAGAAAATGAAAGCTATATCCCTGCCATTCAGCATGTCCGAAGAAGAGAGACCATTGCGATGACCCCTGCCAATTGTTTGATTGCCTTAAAGTCTTTAATAGCTCAATTTTCCCTAGATACTAGCAATAAGAATGATACGAACAAAAAGTTGGTCTTAGAGTCGATTAAAGAGATTACAGGGACCGATACAAAAGCCTTACTTGGCTCTAGTGGCCTTTCGGTTCAATATGCGATTATGATGGGGCTTATTCACGATGCATTAGAACAGCATAAAGGAAAAGCGATCAAAATTATTATTCCCCCCAATTGTTATGGTGGAACGAATGACCAAGCAAGACGAGTGGCTGCTTGCATTCCTAATGTAGAAGTATTGGATTTACCTGTGGATGGGGATAACGATATGGTGCGAAGTATTGATCAAATATTAGATAAAATTGCAGACGAAGAGGTGGTTCCTTATATCATTGCTGAAATTCCGACGAACCCTAGAGTAGAGGTTCCTGACCTGATACAATTAGAGGCTGTTTTAAGTAAAAGACGGATAGCCAAAAATGGCCAATTAGCGATTGATCCAGTTTTTATTTTAGACCAAACATTTTGTCCTAATGTCCATTTTTTAGGGGACGGGGAAATACTTTCTACAGTTAGAACGATTACCTATGTCAGTGGTTCCAAATTTCCAAGTGGCGGCTTATGTACGGCTGGCTATTGTGTAGGCAATAAAAAGACGGAAACTTTGATGGAAAAAATAGAAAAGCACCTTAAACTTTGTGATAATGTAGCTACCGATCATCAAATTGAACTACTGGCCAAACAAATGCCTTCCATGAAACAAAGAATTCAGGAGGCATATCAGCATACTCGTGAATTTGTAGGCTTTATAAAAAGTACTTTACCAACTGCAAAAATCAATTTTGTTTCTGAAGAATTGGCAGCAAAAGGTTTTACCCCTTCTGTTTTTTCCTTAGACCTTCCTACTAAAGGACATTCAGCAGAAGAAAAAGAAACTTATAAAAGAAAGCTAAATCATCAATTAATCAAATTAATGATTCAAGAAATCCCCAATGAAAGTAAATTTTGTGTGAGCTATGGTCAACTGAAAGGATGTTATTGGACGATCCCTGCTACCTCTACGCAAGGGACGACTAAAGAAGGTGATAAAGACTATATTGTTCGTGTTTCTTTATCTCCTGATATGGATGTGGATTTACATAAAAAAGTCTTCTTGGAATTTGTTGGAGATATTTAATTATATTGGGAGGGTATGAATTCCACTATTTTATGTTATCAAAAATCACTAAGAATATCAAGCTCTATCTTCTGAAAAATAAAAATAAAAAGTAGTTAATTTCGATGGACATTATCAATATTGTCCGTAATATTGTCCGTGTACGTAAAAATGTCCGTAAAATACTATAAGATGGCTACAATAAACTTTTATTTAGATAAATTAGATAAGAAGGGATTAGCTCCGATTCATCTGAGAATAAATTGTAATGGATCTCAATTCAAGTTGTCCACAGGAAGAAAAGCAAATCCTAAGCATTTTGATAAAGAAATTCAAAGGGTAAGTGGTAAATCAAAAAAAGCTAATGAAACCAACCACTATTTACAATATTTAGAGGAACGTGCAGATGAATTACTTCACCATTCAAAAAAGAAGAAATATACACATAAAGAAATCAAGGAAACCCTTAATGAACATATAGTAAGCTACAAAGAAAATAATAATGTAAGTATAGTTAAAGAACAAATGACCCTTTATGGAAAGCCATTCACATTTGTTGATCTATTTGCAGGTGCAGGTGGCTTTAGTGAGGGCTTCTTACAAGCTGAATCAAATAAAAAATATTTTGATTTTGTTGTAGGAAATGATATTAATGAAAATTGTGAATTAACTCACATTGTTAGATATAATCATCAACTTGGATTAGATGCAGAATTCCTTTGTCAAGATATTACTGAGCCTGATTTTTTAGACAATTTACTAGCAAAAATTGGAGATAAAAAAATTGATGTTGTATGTGGTGGCCCTCCTTGTCAAAGTTTCAGCTTAGCTGGGAAAAGAAAAAAATTCGACAAAAAAGATGACTTATTCTCACATTATTTGGAGGTAATAAAAGTATTGCAACCAAAATATTTTGTAATGGAGAATGTAAAAGGAATACTAACTAAGGAAAAAGGTCAAATAAAGGAACTTATTATAAAACAAATAAATTCTATAATTGATGTTAAAGAAATTCCATTATTAATAAAATTTATAAAAAAACTAAGGAATAAAGAAAATTCTTTTGTTATAGACACAATAATTAAGCGTATTGCAATTGAAGAGAAAAGAGAAACTACAAAAGAAAAAGCAGAGGAAAACTATATTAAATTTTTAGATTCTAAATTTAAGCAATTAACTCCAAAAATAGTTGATTATCAAACTAGTAAAACAGATGCTAGAATAAGTACAATAAGACATGGATTCAATATTTTAGCTAGAAAGAAACAATGGGAAAAATTAAAACGTGATATTATAAAAGAGAAAGATTATTGCAATATTGACAATGACTCATTTGTAAACACATTTGCTAATTTTCTTACAGAAATAAGTGCGGAAAATGTAATTAAACAAATTGAGTCTTCATTTCAATCACTTGATATACCTGTCGATTATAAAGAAGATTGCAATGATATAATTTCTGCTCTAAAAATTTATACTTCTACATTTGATGAAGTAGTAAATCATCTCTCCATCTTTTGTAGTGAACCAGAGAAAGAAGAATTAGAGAATATTTTAAAAAACATAAGACTTTACAAAATCGAACAACCATTTATTGCCAATGCATCAAATTATGGTGTTCCTCAAAATAGGGAACGCGTACTATTTATTGGATGTAGAAAAGACCAAAAATTCATTTCAGAAATTCCTCCAACCGTTACTGAGGAAGAAAAGGTTTCAATATTTGAAGCGCTCTATGATTTAGATTTTGTTGGGAATAATGAGGAAGCTCACCGATATGAATCAATTAACATAAGTAAGCAATTTAATGGGACTGCTAATAAGATGAAGAGTTTGTTGAAAAAAAGGACAATTGATGGTAAGATAAATCCAAAAGGTAAAACATTCTCTGAATGGTCTAAAGAAGGAAGGTTAATAGATAGGTTTAAAACAAGTAATAAACCTTTTTATGTACGGAATTTTGAAGGCTTAAAGAAAGGAGAAAAATATTTTGACCTCTTGAATAATCATAAGACTAGTAATCAAAATGAAACGGTAATTAAAAGATTAGAAATAATATTGAAAAATGGAGATTATAAGAAAGCTCAAAAAGAATTAGAACAAAATGGATTAACTTCAAAAAAACGAAATTACAATGTTTTAAAACCTGAAAAGCAAAGCTCTACTATAATGACTATACCTGATGATTATATTCACTATAATTCACCAAGAGCTTTAACTGTTCGAGAAATGGCAAGACTTCAATCATTTGATGACTCATTTGTTTTTCAAGGAAAACGATCTACTGGAGGAAATAATAGAAAATCTGAAGTACCTCAATATACATTAGTAGGGAACGCAGTTCCACCCCTTTTAGCTAGAGCTGTAGCTTCTGAAATTCTTAAAAACATAAAATGAGGCCATTAAATCCTTTTGAAGAAGAAAATTTAAAAGTTTTAGTAAAATATAATGTTGATTATTCAATTATCCAACCGACTATTACAGCTCTGAAAAAAGGAATAATCGATGCAACTTTTGTGGTCAGAAATTTCTTGCGAGAAAAAAAATATCATGATTATAGTAGTCAAAGTACAGGAGCCAAAGAAAATGGAATAATTAAACCATCAACTATCTTTTTTAATGACAATGATTATTTTGATACTAAATGCTCAATGTATAGACCAAAAGCTAAAGGTAAAGGGGGAGATCCAAGAATTTGGTTCTATGGATTACATAATAAAATTGCAGCAGATGTCATTCTTGCGTTAGTGACATTAAATGGAGATAAACTTTATGTTATAAATATTTCAACCATAGACTTAAATTCAATTCTACTGGACAGTAAATCGAGCCATTTAAAGGAACTGATTCTAGCTATTTCACAAGATTCTAATATCATCGTAAACGAGCTTTTAGAAAAATTACGATCCATTGCTAAACAAGGATTTATTAAATCTCTTGTCAATGCTGATACTGGAGTAGGTAGAACTCTTGAAAAACTTTTAGGAATAGAGATGAATTCCTCCAAATCTCCTGATTATAAAGGAATTGAATTAAAATCATTCCGAGAAAAAAAAGGTACTAGAAAAGGATTATTTGGAAAAACACCCAATTGGAAATTAAGTAAATTTAAGTCCAGAGTTGAAATATTAGATACCTTCGGATATTGGGAAAAAGGAGTTTTCAGACTTTATAATACAATAAGGGCGACAGGAAGAAATGCTCAAGGACTACTTTTGAAAGTAAAATATGAGAAAGATTGGCTTGTTGAAAATTCAGATAGACCAGAGATAGGTGATTTCCTCGTGTGGGAATTAGAAGTTTTGAGAAAAGCACTAGTAAAAAAACATAAAGAGACTTTTTGGATATCAACAGAATCTAAGACAATTAGTAATAACGAATATTTTCATTACAAGCTTGTTGAACATACAAAAAATCCACAGGTTGACCAGTTTGAAACATTAATAGAAAGAGGTGCGATTACTTTAGATTATCCATTAAAAAGAACCCCTGAAGGTAAAGTAACTGATAAAGGTTGCAACTTTAAATTGAAAGCAAGTTGTCTTGATTTATTATTCCCACCATCCGAGGTTTATAATTTATTAGTTTAACAACCTATTCCCCTCCATTCCGCCCCTCAATCCACTCCCGCGCATTCACAAAAGCCTCAATCCAAGG
>CAZXYA010000594.1:0-5578 GCA_964644655.1 uncultured Saprospiraceae bacterium
CTATTAACGTACCACCAGACAAGCCTTTTCCAAAATAATCATTGGCTTCTCCTTCTAAAGTAAATTCAATGCCCTTCGCACCGAATGCACCAAAACTTTGTCCTGCTGACCCTCTAAATCGAAATTCAATAGTTCCTTTAGGTAAACCAACGCCTTTGTACTTTTTAGAAATTTCGTTGGACAACATCGTGCCGACTGCTCTATCCGTATTGATGATTTTGAAAACACTACTTACAGATTGTCCTTCTTCTAAGGCTGGTTTGGAATAGTTCAATAATTTTCTATCTAATATTTTATCAATTCCATGATCTTGCGCCACTTTTTTGTATAAACCAACTGATTCATCAACTGGTTCTTTGTATAAAATTGGACTTAAATCCAATTGCTTATACTTCCAGTTATTGATGTTTGGCTTCATTTTTAATAGTTCTACCTTACCAACCATTTCATTTACCGTCTTGAAACCAAGATTTGCCATAATTTCCCGCATATCCATTGCTAAAAAGCGGAAATAATTAATGACATGTTCTACTTTTCCTTTGTATAACTTTCTCAGTTCTGGATTTTGAGTCGCAATTCCAACAGGACAAGTATTCAAGTGACATTTACGCATTAAAATACAACCTTCTACCACCAATGCTGCCGTCGCAATTCCCCATTCCTCTGCACCTAATAAAGTAGCAATAGCAATATCCTTTCCTGTTCTAATCTGACCATCTGTTTGTAGGGTGACTCTATCCCTCAATTTGTTTTTAACCAAAGTCTGATGACTCTCTGCTAAGCCTAATTCCCAAGGCAATCCAGCATGTCGGATAGAAGATAAGGGAGAAGCTCCTGTACCACCATCATGACCAGAAATTAATATGGCGTCTGCATGTGCTTTGGCTACACCAGAAGCAATAATGCCAACACCCGCTTTAGAAACCAACTTTACATTAATTCTAGATGCACGATTCGCATTTTTTAAATCAAATATTAATTGTGCTAAATCTTCAATAGAATAAATATCGTGGTGAGGAGGGGGAGAGATTAGTCCTACACCAGGGGTAGAGTGTCGTACTCTACCAATCCATTCATCCACTTTATGACCTGGTAATTGCCCCCCTTCGCCAGGTTTAGCACCCTGCGCCATTTTTATTTGTAATTCTTCGGCATTGGCTAAATAGTAACTGGTTACCCCAAATCGCCCAGAAGCGACTTGCTTGGTAGCAGAACGCTCCCAATCCCCATTTTCTTTTTTCTCAAATCGAATAGCATCTTCTCCACCTTCACCAGAATTACTTTTTCCACCGATTCTGTTCATCGCAATAGCTAGAGTAGAGTGTGCTTCATGAGAAATGGATCCAAAGGACATCGCACCTGTTACAAAACGACGCATAATGCATTCTACTGATTCTACCTCGTCAAGTGGAATGGAGTTCCCTTTTCGAAAATCCATTAATCCTCGAAGCGTACATGCTTGTTCTAATTGATTATTGATTAAAGCGGCATATTTTTTATAAGTCTCGTAATTATTTTTACTCGTAGAATGCTGTAAAAGATGAATGGTTTGTGGATTGAATAAGTGATACTCGCCACGTCTCTTCCATTGGAAAACACCCCCTACTTCTAATCTTTTATTGGGAACAGGGATAGCTGGATAAGCTAAACGATGTTTAATCAGAGTTTCTTTAGCTATGCCATCAAATCCAATACCTTCTATTCTAGAGACTGTTCCTTTGAAACATTCAAAAATCACTTCTTTGTTAATCCCTAAAGCTTCAAAAATCTGTGCCCCTTGATAAGATTGTAAGGTAGAGATACCAATCTTAGACATGATTTTTAATAAGCCTTTGCCAATGGCTTTTTGATAAATGGCGATACAATCATCTAAGGTATAATGATTGTCAATGGCGCCTTTTTGCAATAAATTGGAAATAGAAGCATAAGCCATATATGGATTAACGGCACTTGCACCAAAACCAATTAAAGTAGCAAAGTGATGTGTTTCTCTAGTATCTCCTGATTCTATCACCAAAGAAGTAGAGCCTCTTAAACCCGTCTTAATTAAATGATGATGGATACCACCTGTTGCTAATAAAGAAGGAATAGGCGCAAATTTATTATTAGCTGCTTTATCAGAAATAACCAATATATTATGACCTTTTCTAACAAGTGCTTCTGCTGTTCCACAAATATGTTCAATCGCTGCTTCGAGCCTACCTTCTTGGCCATCTGCTTCAAAGACCGCATTGATAGTTGCGACTTTAAAGTCTTTATGGAAAATATGTTTTATTTTAGCAACAGATTCATTCGTCAAAACGGGATGGTCTAAATGAATGAACTTTGCATTATCTGGCCCCGGTTCTAAGATGTTTTTTGAACCACCTAACATGGCATATAAAGACATTACGGGGCGTTCCCGAATCGGGTCAATTGGTGGATTGGTTACCTGAGCAAATAATTGTTTGAAATAATTTGCTAAATGCTGAGATTGGTTGGATAAAGCCGCCAATGGTGTATCTGTACCCATTGAACCAATAGGGTCTTTCTTGATATTGACCATTGGACCTAATATCATGGTCATATCTTCTTTGGTATAACCATACAACTGATGACCTCGGAATAGAGAATCCTTATCCATACTTCTACGCACTTTTTCCTGTGGAGCAGGTAAATCATCCAAGGTTAGTCTATTTTGATCCAACCATTCTCTATAAGGTTTTCTTTTACAAATGGTTTCTTTTAACTCTTCATCTGTGATAATTCGGTGTTCGTCCAAATCGGCAATCAGCATCCTTCCTGGTTGTAATCTTCCTTTCTGTACTACCTTGGATTGGTCGATTTCCAAAGCGCCTGCTTCAGAAGCGACAATTAAGGTTCCATCATCCAATAAGGTAAACCGAGAAGGTCGTAATCCGTTCCTGTCTAAAGTTGCACCCACTAAGATACCATCGGTGAAACAAATAGAAGCAGGTCCATCCCAAGGTTCCATCAAGGTTTTGTGGTATTCATAAAATGCCTTTTTATAATCAGGCATATCTTCATCATTCTGCCAAGCCTCTGGAATCATCATCATCAGGGCTTCAGGAATAGATCGACCGCCCAAAACTAAAAATTCAAGGACATTATCAAAATTACCAGAATCGGAGAGGTTTTCTCCACAAACAGGATCTAGTTTTTCTAGTTCGTCGGCTGTAAACAAAGAAGATTCTAATAAATCAGCTTTAGATTTCCACCAATTCAAATTCCCCATAATGGTATTGATTTCTCCATTATGTGCAACATATCTAAAGGGTTGCGCTAATTTCCATCTTGGAACGGTATTAGTAGAAAAACGCGAGTGAATTAAAGCAATAGCAGAGGTGCAATCTTCGTCGTGTAAATCCGAATAATAAGGTCGTACTTGCCAAGTGGTCATTTGACCTTTATAAACGATTGTTTTATAGGAAAAAGAAGTGATGTAAAAATCATTCTTTACTGCTGGATAGGTAGAAAAGATTTTGTGTGTTGCAAATTTTCTTAATATATAAAGCGTACGCTCTAGTTTTTGAGGATCCATTGCTGCTTTAGGTGCGACAAAAACCTGCTCCATTTTAGGTTCTACAGCCAAAGCTGAAGGGCCAATTTCTTCATTATGAGTAGGTACTTTTCTATAACCTAATAACTTAAAACCTAATTCGTCTATATAATCATTTAGCAAAAATCGACATTGTTCTCTTAACACCTTATCTGCTGGAAAGAAGACCATGCCAACGCCATACTTTCCAAATTCTGGCAATTCAAACCCTGCTCCTTTTGCTTTTTTCTTGAAAAAAGTATGCGGAATCTGAATCAGAATACCAGCGCCATCGCCTGTATTTTCTTCACAACCACAAGCGCCTCTATGCTCCATATTTTGTAACATGGTTAAAGCGTCTTCAATAACTTTATGTGATTTTACACCGTTCAAATTTGCAATAAATCCTGTTCCACAGGAATCTTTTTCCATACTTGGAACATATAATCCTTTGTTCTGCTGCTTCATATAAACGTAGTTAAGTTCGTTTGACGATCCTTTTTTAAAGAAATATGGATCATGAAATTAAGTGTCAAAAGTCAAATTTGTAAGAGGAGTGTAGAGACAGTCGGTAGTTATTTGAATTGGACTATTCCAAAACTCAGCTTACAATGTAAATAGACAATACTTTTTAACCTGTTTTATTAATTTGGTGGAATTAGAGTGATATTTTTCCCAAAAGTAAAAAAACTTAGTTTTAAAAAATCTAATCGTTCTTATTTAGAACGGATATTGATTTGGTAAGGTTAGGATAAAAGGGGCTTAAAAATCGTACTTTTTTAAGAATTTTACAATAAAAAGTACTAATAAATTAAGTTTTTTTAAATGCTTTTTTGAGACTTCTGCAGATTGTTAATATTATGTTTTAAAACTTTAAGTTAAAATTTATTGAGTACTCCATATTTAATTCTGTTTATAGACCTTGCACTTTAGAAATAGACTCTTTTGTTAAGAGTAAAAGGAAATAAATTATTTTTTATAAATTTCAAATTTTTTAAAAAAAACGGCTAATTTTGAAAAATCTTCAACAAAACAGCTAGACTTTGGGATGCAAAAAAAATTGGGTATTTTTGGCTTTTTAACATCTATGAAATTATTTCAATGGAGGTTAAATTTTTTTCAATTATCACTAGTGGTTCAAGTCATAAGTAATTAAACTATTAATTACTTATGACTTGAACCCCCAGCCTAATTTATTAGAAATTAAGAATGATTAAAGATTCCGTAAAGTTTCAACAAGCGATAACTCAATTTGATGCCTTAAATAGTAAGGATCCAAATATCGAAATGTTTGAAGGTACATCTTACCCAAAAGAAGTATTGTATGCACAACGGATGAGTAAAAGCCTCTTAGGGTTTCTCCCTGATGCCTCAGAAGTTTTACAATTAGCGGCAAGATGTCAGCATTTATGTCGTTGGGAAATTGCTCGAAGTGAGTATCCAACAGGTAGAGTAGGCTATAATAAATGGCGGAATCAATTGAAAAAATTGCATGCAGAGAAAGCAGGCGAAGTGTTGACTAAAATCGGATACGATCAGGAAACTATCGAACGTGTACAATTTCTAGTCTTAAAAAAGCAACTAAAAAAAGATGAAGAAACACAGGGTTTAGAAGATGTGATTTGCTTAGTGTTTCTAGCCTTTTATTTTGATAAATTTGCCGCCAAACACACTCAAGAAAAAGTAATTGATATTTTAAGAAAAACTTGGCGGAAAATGTCTGAAAAAGGTCAAGCGGCAGCTTTGAAATTGCCTTTGTCTAAAGAAGCTAAAGACTTAGTTGGGAAAGCATTAGGTGACTAAAATACAAATTCCTTAATAGCAGGTTAAATTTCACCACATAGCTAACAAAGTCCATATAGAACACATAGTTTTTTGCTTTACTACCAGTTTTCCATATTCTCCGCAACTTGGGTTATTTAGAGGATCAGATTAAAAAGGGAGATTTACTAATTTTTGATTTGTGTATAATCCGTAGCTCCTATTTTTTAGCTATGGATTTATCGAGCTAGACGATATTTTAAATATTTTCTTAATATC
>CAZXYA010000595.1:0-5547 GCA_964644655.1 uncultured Saprospiraceae bacterium
AAGACGCAGACGAAGATGGTTTTGGCAATGTTAATAATTCTACACTTAGCCCAACCCAACCACAAGGTTTTGTAGCTGATAATACTGACTGTAATGATAATAATGCAGCCATATTTCCTAATGCACCTGAATTAGCAGATGGATTAGACAATGATTGTAATGATATAGTGGATGATGGATTTAATACATGGTATTATGATGGAGATGGGGATAACTTTGGGACACCTGATAGTTCATTAGTAGTGATTAATCAACCAGATGGCTTTGTAGCTAATTCTGATGATTGTGACGATAATAATCCTAACATTAATCCCAATGCTATAGAAATCCCGAACAATAATATAGATGAAGATTGTAACGGAGAAGACTTAATTGAACAAATTGATTCTGATGCTGATAATGATGGTATTGCCGATTCAGAAGACAACTGCCCACAAACCCCCAACCCCACCCAACTCAATGCTGACAACGACTCTGCAGGTGCAGCTTGTGACTGCGACGATAGCCCCGAAACGGGCGTAAACTGTACAGATGGCTGCCAAGTTTTTTATGTAGATGCAGATGGAGATAGTTTTGGTAGTGTAGCGGATTCTGTGATTGCTTGTGTTGCGCCTATAGGATATGTGGATAATAATGAAGATTGTGATGATGAGGATAGTAGTAGAACTACAGATTGCTCCTTGCCAATTTGCGAAGCTACGGATTGTTCAAGTATTCCAATAGACCTAAATAGTTGGATGCAAACTGGTGAGCCTGAATATGGGAATTGGACGGTAACAGAAGACGGTACTAGTGTCATTCAGTCTGTAAATGAAGAAACTACTTTCTTTGTTAGTCCAAATAATTTTATAAATACTTCCTTGGAAGGGTCTTTTAGAGTCAATGGAAATCGAGACGATGATTTTATAGGATTTGTTTTTGGTTACCAAAGTCCCAATCAAAATACAGAGGATTTTAATTTCTTATTATTTGATTGGAAAAGTCGAAATCAAAATGAACCTGGTTTTGGACAGGGATTAGCAGGATACGCTTTAAGTCGATTTAATGGGAACATTAGCGACTTAACGGAATTACGTACTACTTTTTGGTCGAAAGCAGATAATCCTGCTTTGACAGTATTAGCCACCGATTATGATATTAATAATGGATGGGTTCGTAATGTATTATATGAATTTAGATTAGATTATACAACTGAAAATATTAGAATATATATTGATGACCAATTGATTTTTGAGGTAGATGGTAATTTTTCCTCTGGTCGGTTTGGCTTCTATAATTTTTCGCAGCCTAATGTAGAGTATATGAGTTTTGCTCAAATGGTTGAATGTCAAACTTTTTACGCTGACACCGATAACGACGGCTTCGGTGATTTAAATAATACGACTTTAGATTGTGTAGCACCAGATGGTTTCGTAACTAACACTGATGATTGTGATGACACTAATCCGAACATACCTACTACTCAAGGAACAAGCTGTAATGATAGTAATGATTTAACCGATAATGATGTTATCCAGGCAGATGGCTGTACCTGTCAAGGTGAACCAATAATCTCCTGCGACCCACTCCCCACCCAAACCTTCACCACCCAAGCCCAGCTAGACAACTTCACCTGCGACTGTCCCAACCAAACAATAGAAGGTGACCTAATCATCAACGGAGACGACATCACCGACCTCTCCAATCTAAGCTGTATCAAAACCGTAACGGGAACAGTTTATATTGGAGATACTTTGACCAATCCGTCGAATGATATGTTGGCAACTTTAGATGGTTTAGGAGGGATTATGAGCATTGGTGGTGACTTGAAGATTTGTAATAATCCAGTACTAAGCAACTTAGATGGCTTTAGTAGCCTGATGGAAGTAGGTGGAGATATTCAAGTAAAAAATTGTTTGGTCTTAGAATACATTCGTTTTGTGAGTTTGACAAGAGTAGGAGGTAGCTGTATTTATTTGAATTTACCAAGCTTATTTTCTATAGGCAGTGCGATCATAGGGGAGTTTGGTGGTTTTGGCTTTACTTTTTTTGGCGGTGGGGTGCGTTACGAAAACTTACCTCAATTGGTATGGATAACAGGCTTTGCAGGATTGTCTGAGATTCGAGGAGATTTGTTTTTTATCAATGTACCGCAATTGCCCAATTTAGAAGCCTATCAAAGTATCATTCGTTTATTTGGTTGTTTGCATTTAATTCAAACGACCCAAATTGTGGATTTTGGTGGATTAGATTCTTTAGAGTTAATTGGCGAAGATATTCGCATTATTGACAATAACCAGATTACGGATTTAAGTCAATTAGGTAATTTGGTAACACTCAATGGTAGTTTGATTATTCGAGGAAATGACAATCTTCAAAATTTGGAAGGCTTACGTAATCTACTAAGCGTTGCCGATACTTTGATGATTACTCAAAATAGCAGTTTGAATGACTGCTGCGGTATCAACGACCTGTTAATGAATGGTGGCGTGGGAGGCCCGGTCCTCATTGCAGAAAATTTAATGGGTTGCTTAAATGAAACAGATATTGCCAATTATTGTACGGATAATGATGGCGATGGATTTACTATTGCTGATGGCGATTGTGATGATACCGATGCCGCAAGAACACCTGAAACAACAGACGAAAATTGTACAATTACAACTCCACCTGTAAGCCCACCTACTCCTACTTCTTGTACATTTGTTAATCCATTAGAAGATCTTTCATTCTTAGCCGAAATCGTTGCGAGTCCAAATATTTGCTTCAGAGAAATACGACAAGGAGCATTAAATGGGGAACCGATTTTTATCATTCTCAATGATAACATTTGTGAAGTAGAAGAAGGTATATTTTTAGCGACAGAATTAGATCTATTGATTTATAATTGTGCAGGAGAAGTGATATGTTCCCTTGGTCAAATTATAACGCCAAGTGGTTGCGAAAATATTTCTATTGAAGGAACGACCTTATGGACAAGAGTGGATTGTCCATTTTTACAAGCTAATATAGGAGACATTTGTGATAGTGGAAATGGGATAGTCGATGAAAATTGTAAATGTGACACTATGCCTACATCCCCATGTGATGGTATTGGTGATGCTGATAGAGATGGCGTATGCGCAGATGTAGATTGTAATGATAATGATCCATCCATTTACCCCAATGCAGTAGATATTCCAGATAATGGAATAGATGAAGATTGTGATGGTGTGGATTCTACTACTATTACAATACCAGTAGAAGATGTAGACAATGATGGATTTACAGTTGCCAATGGAGACTGTAATGATAATGATCCATCCATTTATCCTGGTGCAACGGAAATAGCGGATAATGGAATAGATGAAGATTGTGATGGTGCGGATTCTACTACTATTACAATACCAGAAGATGTAGATAATGATGGATTTACAATTGCTGATGGGGATTGTGATGATAATAATGTAAACATTTATCCTGGTGCAACAGAAATAGCGGATAATGGAATAGATGAAGATTGTAATGGTATTGATTTTGTTACTCCAGATACTCCAATGGTAGATTGTCCAGAGTTCGGCGTGAATATAGGTGAGCCTTGTGATGACAACGACCCCAACACAGAAAACGAATGGCTAGAAGAAGGTTGTATTTGTGTAGGTCAATTGATAGATGATTGTGATGTTGTTGTAGAAGTTATTGGTAACTCTATTGTTGTCAGTAATCTGAATGATGCCCACAACAAATTTTTCTTATTCAGAAAAGATGAATTGATTCCACTAGATGATTCCTGTAATTATAGTAATGACTGTAGAGGTACGGTAACTATCAATAATTTACCACCAGATATTTATGCTGTTCAGTTGCAATCATTTAATGAGGGGTGGACTAATATAAAATGTAATTCTTGGGAATATGTAGAGATTGTTGGAGAAAGTATTGCTGATGCTTGTAGTAACATAGATTTTCAGCGAAATAATGAGCAGTTTATTGTGGATAACTTGATAGCAGCGAATAACATTGTTGCCTTATTTACGCCATCCTATGAATTGTTGTATAATGAAATTGGTCAAGACACGAGTCATTCAATTGAAAATATAGGGATTGGCAAATACATTGTTAGAGTGAAATTGTTTTCTGCGGCCTGGGTATTTATTTGTGAACTTGAGCAAATGATTGAAGTGACAGATTCTGGTGTTGAAATTATAAAATCTTCCTTTATCCCTAGTGATCAATTAGACAAAATGATGCAGGCGGTTATGAATAATGTGCCAAGTAAAGTAGTTAATAGTAGCCAACTACAAATAGTACAACAATTACAAATATTCCCTAATCCTGCCAAAAGAGAAGTGCAAATAGTAGTCAATAATTATTTAGGGCAATCTCTGGATTTGAAAGTGATCGACTTTTTTGGACGAGTGATGCATCAGCAACATTTTGAAAAAATCAATCAACCTTCTGTGAGTATTAATCTAGATCCATTTAAAACTGGAACTTATCAAGTGATGATATTTCACAAAGATCAGATTCATACAAAGCGATTGATTGTAGTTGAGTAGTCTATTTACCTAGATGAGATTGTACAGAAATACTAGGCTTGACGGCGAGGCCGTCAAGCCTTTTAAAATTATTCCTTTCTGAATTTTTTAGCCTTGGCACATTTTATGCACTTTTTTAAGTCTAAGAGTCAGGGTAATATCTTTTTCTAATTCTAAGGGAATATGTGTGCCATAGGATCTATTGTTTTTGTTGGTAATAAGGATACCAAAACTGTTTTGTTTTAGAAAATCCTTTACTTCTTCTAGGTCTTTATTTTTAAAATATTCTGGTATGTACATTAGGGCGGTTGACGATGGACGGCCGTTTCACTGACGGTGGACGGACAGCCTGATTTTTTAATATAATAAATCTGCCAGTTTTTCAAAAACTGGCAGATTTCGCACGAATTTACTTTTCAAGGTAGATTCACAATTTAAACAGCTTATACTTTTCAGTATTTTGTCTTGTCTCTAGTATCGAAATTGCTTCCTTTTTAACTTCTTTTCTGCTCTGAAATACTTTTAGTAATTTCCGATTCTACTTCCCCTGTGTGTGCGGTAGATTTATTTTCTATAAGCATGATTTTACATTCTTCCGTTGAAGATACCCGATGATTGATTCCACGTTTTATGATAAAAAGATCGCCTTGATGCATGGTGAAAGGCTCTTGTCCTTCGATTTCAAAAAGCAGATTTCCTTCGATAATATAAAATAGCTCATCTTCTTCTTTGTGATTATGCCAAGGTACTTTGTCTCCCTTAATTTTTGCCACTTTTACATATACATCATTCACTTCTCCTATCACTTTTGGAGAGAAGTAGTCTTCAACGTTCTTTAATTGATCTTTTAAATTCATATTTTGTATTTCTAATAGAGATTATTCCATAATAATTCATATAGAAGACTTGGCGGCGAAGTCGCCAAGCCCACTAGTAAGGCGGGTCGATTTGCGACCTGCCTTATCTAAATCTTTATTTGGAATAAAGTCTAATGCATTCAATCAAAGTTAAGGAAATAATAGATTAAGTAGTCTGACAAAAAGAAGTTAAC
>CAZXYA010000596.1:0-5543 GCA_964644655.1 uncultured Saprospiraceae bacterium
AAATAATTGATATTAAAAATATTTTTAATTTAATTTTTTACGTTAAACTATCCGTGTTATCACTAATCCGTGTTACTTAGTTTTTAACACGGATAATTCTCCCTTTTAGTCTGATGCTCTAATAACCAATTATCTAAAGAACAAAAAAGCTAAAAATCCAATATGTTAAGAATTTTCCAAGTATTGTACTTTATTTTATTGTTTAATGGTATTATAACAGCTCAGGTTTTTAATTCTAATATACCCATTATTAAAATTACCATCAATGACATCATCAATGAACAATTCCAAATTGAGGGCGAAATAGGCATTATCAATAATTCTTCTGGACAAAATAGATTGACAGATACCCCCAATGAATATGTAGGAGAAATAGGGATAAAACACCGTGGCGAATCCTCTTTATTTTTTCCTAAAAAGAATTTTGCGATTGAAATGCGAGATGAACTGGGCAATGATTTGGATACTACTTTTTTGGGCTTTCCTAAAGAAGAAGATTGGATATTACATGGTCCTTTTTCAGATAAATCTTTGATAAGAAATGTACTGACCATGCATCTAGCAAATGAAATGGGACAATATGCTAGTAAAACCATGTTTGTTAATTTGTACATTAATAGTGATTATCAGGGAATTTATGTTTTGATGGAAAAAATTAAGCGGGATAAAGGTAGAGTAGATGTTGCCAAATTAAAGGAAACGGATATCGAAGGGGATGAACTGACAGGAGGATATATTTTTAGAATTGATAAGGGGCAACCTCATTGGCTTTCTAAATTTACTGGTTTAGGGCAGAATAGAAGATTGGAATATCAAATAGTGTACCCCGATTTTGATGATGTGTTACCCGCACAATTTAATTATATCCAAACTTACGTAGATAGTTTTGAGCAAGCAATGAAAAGCCCTAACCTGATGTTTGGCGGTAAATCTTATGCCGAGTATATCGACGTAAACTCTTTTGCAGAAGCCCATTTGCTCAATGAAGTGGGGCGAAATGTAGATGGGTATAGATTGAGTAGTTACTTTCATAAAAAGAAAGATAGCAATGGTGGGAAAATTTTTGCAGGCCCTGTTTGGGATTTTAACTTAGCTTTTCGCAATGCAGATTATTGCGATGGGGCTAATACCAATGGTTTAATTTTTTATAATTTTTGTGATAGTAATTTTCCTTTTTGGTGGGATGTTTTGTTACAAAATGAAGATTTCCTTTCTACCACTCAATGCCGTTGGCAAGAGTTACGTGCAGGCCCTTTTCATACAGATTCTATTTTTGCTTTTATTGATGAACAAGTGCAAATCCTTCAGCCTTCCTTAAGTCAAAATTTTTCTAAATGGAATATATTTGGTACCTATGTTTGGCCCAACCCATTGCCTTTAGCCAATTCGCATAGTCATGAAATTACCTTGCTAAAAAATTGGTTATCGGCTAGATTGAGATGGATGGATAGTAATTTAGGTGGAACTTGTAGTTTTTCTGTTAACACCACAGAAATTATTACAGATAATGCGTTTAAAATTATCCCAAATCCTGCTCAAACCCATTTTAGCCTAGCGTTTCCTACGCCCATAAATAAGGAAATAGCTACTATATTTTTAATCAATAATCTTGGTCAGCAAATCCAATTACCTTTTGATGCAAGCAATTCATCTGTAGCCATCAATGATTTAACGCCAGGGTTGTATTATGTGGGAGTGGTAGTTGATGGAAAAACCTATTTGCAAAAATTGATGATACAATAGTTAGATTTATATGCCTTTTCAAAATAGTCTATCTTCCTATCCCTATGTTCTAGCTTTTTATGTGATAATCGCTGCAATAGTGTACCCTAATGTTGCCTATGGACAGCACAAGGAAGTCAAAGAAATATGGCATCCAGCAGATATAACTGCTACTTATTATCAGCAATTAGTCGATACTTTTGGCAAGCATAAAAAACTGCCAAAAGGTTATGAAAAACAGGCTTTAATAGCTTTAAGTCATTACCCCGAATTAAAAGATACCAGAATTGTCTTTAAAATTCGCAAAAGAGGAGGCGCCCCTTTTGCTTCTAGACCAACAGGATGGAGTTTATTATTCCGAAAACCAGCAAAACGGAAATACCGTATTTTAATTAGCCAAACAACAAAACCAGTCCTAAGTCCCATTTTAATGAAGCATTTATCCTTTAATGCACAGATAGGTGTGATGGGACACGAATTAGCACACACTTCTTTTTATTTACAACAAAAATTTGGGGCAATGATAAAAATTGCCTTTGGCACCCTTTCCGCTCGTTATCTGGATAAATTTGAATATCAAACCGACCAAATTGCTATTGAACATGGTTTGGGCTTTCAACTACTTAGTTGGAGTGAACAAACGCATGATTTTATAGAAAAGGAAACGAAATTGACCAATAAAGGTCCTTTCGATAAAATTTTTGAAAACGAACGATATATGCGACCTGCGACGATTAGGCGACAATTGAAGAAATTAGGTGGCTATTAAAAGGAGGTATAAGTCTGAGGTTATAGGTATCGGGTGTCAGGTCAGGTTACACAGTTAGAATTACTCAATTAACTTTCGCAAGGTTTTTAAACTTTCTTGTTTATCAAAAATAGCTTTAACGGGTATCTTAAAACCTTTGAGTGCTTTACTGGCAAGTGTTTTGGAGATGGTTAGTTTTTTGAAAAGCTCGTAATTCTTTTCTACTTCGTTTAAAAGGTATTGTTCAACTATCTTTTTTTTAGGGTCAATTATCCAATATTCAGAGATACTGTGACTGGCATAATCATCAAATTTAACCCCTCTATCTTTATTCTGGGTGCCTTTGGATAAAATTTCAACAACTAAAGTTGGTGGAGGGTGTGCCATGGTATCGTCATTGAAACCAATTGCTTGTTTTTTTGTCCAATAACAAATATCAGGTTCATAATCGTTACGAGTAGTTTCTACTAAGGCTTTTTCAACTGAAACTTCACCTAAATCCTTATAAACTGCATACATCTGCATTAAAGGGTGAAGATTTCGAGTTACTTTTAAATGTCTTCGCTTCACAGGAGAATGCATCACAATCTCCCCATTAATGAATTCTGCTTTTACATCATCCTTTAACCATTCTCGAAATTTAAGCCGATTTTCTTTCTCTACTTTCAATGCTTTATTAACTCGACTTACCATTTCATAAGCACTAGGATGATCCAGCATTTCTTCTATAAGGTCATCTATATTCATAATTTCAACATTATGGTTTTAACAAAGATAACTAAAATTTGAAGAAAAAACAGCTTACCCTTCAAAAATCCCAGTACTCAAATATCTGTCTCCACGGTCGCAAATAATACAAACAATTACCCCTTCATCAATCGTCTCCGCTAGGCGACTAGCTGCCAAAGTAGCCCCACCAGAACTCATACCTACAAAAATGCCTTCTTCTTTCGCCAAGCGGCGCATCATTGCTCTAGAATCATCGCTAGACACATCCAAAATCCAATCCACTCGTTCTGGATCATAAATTTTAGGTAAAAACTCAGGCGACCAACGGCGAATGCCTGGGATTCTAGAGCCATCAACGGGTTGAACGCCTACAATTTGAATGTCAGGATTTTGTTCTTTCAAATAGCGAGAAGTACCCATAATTGTACCCGTTGTCCCCATAGAAGAAACAAAATGGGTGATTTTTTGGTTGGTATCTCGCCAAATTTCTGGTCCAGTCGTTTTATAATGGGCGCCCCAATTATCGGGGTTGGCAAATTGATTTAAGGTCAAATAGCCTCCTTGGTTGACCAAATATTGGACATATTCTCTAGAATATTCTATCGTCTTTTCTGCCGGTGTTAAAATCACATCTGCGCCATAAGCTTTCATTGTTTGCACCCGTTCTGCGGTTGCACTTTCGGGCATAATCAAAGTGATTTCAATATCAAATTGCGCCGCAATCATCGCTAATGCAATCCCAGTATTTCCACTTGTTGCTTCTACCAGTTTTACGCCTTTTTTTAAATCTCCTCTATCCAAAGCACACTTAATCATATTATAAGCCGCTCTATCTTTGACACTTCCACCTGGGTTATGTCCTTCTAATTTACCGTAGACTTTGACGCCTGGCTTATTGATAATTTTTTTGATTTCTACTAAAGGCGTATTGCCTACTAAATCTACTAATGATTTCATTTTTGAAATTTTCAATTTATAATTTTCAATTTTCAATTTTCAAAAAGAGACGTATTCAAGTTTTCCTAGAGGAAGAGATTGATAGCCGAAATTGAAAAGATTTAAATTGAAAATAAATAATATTACTGAAACTTCAATATTCAAAACAATTGATTAAATTTTTGTAGGAAAACTGGTTAAGTAATACGGATTATTACTTAAGTGCCCCCCTTTTGAAAATTTTCAATTGAAAATTGAAAATTGAAAATTCATTAAACACTCCGCGCCATTTTCGCTTCCTGATTTAATCCTTTATAATAAACCCTAGAATTGGGCAAAACACTTTTCGTAATCCAAACATTACCTCCAATCACGCTATCCTTACCAATTATAGTTTTACCACCTAAAATGGTAGCGCCAGCATAAATGACTACATTATCTTTAATTGTTGGATGTCGTTTGGTAGCCGCCATTTCCTTTTTCACACTTAAAGCGCCCAAAGTAACCCCTTGATAAATTTTAACATTATTGCCAATATGAGCCGTTCCTCCAATAACTACTCCTGTACCGTGGTCAATGCAGAAATTATCACCTATACTTGCGCCAGGATGAATATCAATCCCCGTTCTATTATGCGCGTGTTCTGTCAAAATTCTGGGAACGAGTGGTACTTTTAAGTGAAATAATTCATGAGCTAATCGATAAACTGCTATTCCATAAAACCCTGGATACGTTCTAATAACCTCTGCATTGCTCATCGCCGCAGGATCTCCACTCATCATTGCGTCTGCATCCATGAGCAATTTTGCTCGAATATTGGGTAATTGACTAAAAAAGGTATCCGCAATTTGTTGCGGATCTTCATTTAATGCTCCATTTAGGTCCGTTAGAATATTGATTAATCCAATTTTGATATTGGCAAAATCTTGTTCAAAATCAGACATCTTTTCATAGCGCTTGTCTGATAATTGTGGGAATAGAATTTGTAATAGCCCCGTAATTAGGCTGCAAATGACCTCGGGCGAAGGCATGGTTTTATTTTTCCGATGGGCTTCGTATAATTGAAAAAGAAATTCTTTTTGCGACATTATTGGTCCTTAAACTTTACGCTGATTTAAATTGAAAACTCTTGGAGGTTTTCACAACCTCCAAGAGCTGAATCTCACTATATCTTTAAATGAGACAAAAGGGGTAAAAGTTTCGCAAAGTTAAGATTTTACGGAATATGAATTAGAATAGAAATATTTTCTTGTAGTTTTAATGGTAAAACCGTTAATGAAAAATGAATAGAATTGGGTTTTAAAAGGTTTTCTTATAAAAATTGAACCTCATCGTATCTATTGATTTTTTCAATAGACTTGTTACCCTTTGAAAATAGCGATATGAAATTTGGATTTTTTCGATAGTT
>CAZXYA010000597.1:0-5502 GCA_964644655.1 uncultured Saprospiraceae bacterium
ATATTGACCGCAAAAAGATAGCAAGGTGCAGCGCACCGCCTACATTTGTATCATTCGTACTGGAAAATAAGCCTTAAGGTGCAGCGCACCGACCACATTTTACACTTTTTTACAAAGGTGGTCGGTGCGCTGCACCTCAATCTATCATTTTCAAATTGCTATCCTTTTGTGGTTAATACCTCTGTACCTATACCCTCGAAGTAGTTTCAAATAATCAAAACCCTTTTACATTGATAGGGTAGTCCAATTTAGCTGCCTTAGTTTTTGTTATATCAATTTCAATCGTAAAAAACGGATGCCTATTAGTAGTTTTACCTAATAATTCGCCATCCATAGGCTGAGCAATCCAACCTGTTCCGCCCCATTGAAAACCATTTTTTCCCTGACCACTTCTATTAGAACTGAGGCAATAAGCTCCAGAAATTAACGCAAGGGTTTGTCCACATCTGAGCCATTGAGGAATAGAAGATTCGCCCGTTGCTCTAGGCACTAATAATAAATCTATGCCTGCTTTGGCATATTTCCTAGCATATTCCGTAAACCATATTTCTGTGCATAATAAAAATCCTATTTTGATACCACCAACCTCAACGACATTAAAATCAGGTTCCTCTTTATCAAACCAAGATTCTTCCCAAAAAATAGCTTCTTCTGGAAAAAAATGTTTGGAATGCACTTTTACGTGTCCGCTTTCTTTAGTCCAAACAAAGGCGGTATTATGAAACTTATCGCCCACAAAAATAGGTTTAGAATAAGCAACCATTTTTGTATTCAATTCCTCAATTCTTGTTAACCAATTCTCATGTTTTTTGGCAACTGCAAGCTGCTTTTCTTTTTGGACTATTTTTTCGTCGGCTATCCATTCCGCAAAAGGCATTTCATTTAATAAAACAAAATCACTTTGCGTATGGCGGAGGTCTATAATTAGTTTTTTCCAAGCTATTTCAAATGCTTGCTCTGAGTTTGGCAATTGACATATAGTTACTTTCATAAGCCAAAGTTTTAGTTAGGGGTAAATTTACTCATTATTTCATTCCATCATTTACTCATTGATGGTTAAGAAACCAAAAGCCCCCCATCCAAAGGAATGATATTTCCCGTCATAAAACTACCCGCTTTGGAAGCCAGAAAAATAACCAAACCAGCAATATCCGTAGGTTGACCAATTCGACCAACGGGATTTCTTGCACCTAAAACTTCTTTATCAAAATGAGCAGTCATTTTACTAGGGAAAAAACCAGGCGCAATAGCATTCACCAAAATATGGTCTTTAGCTAATTCATGTGCCAACACTTTGGTTAAATGATTGCAGGCTGCTTTACTAGCATTATAAGAAACAGCGGATAGTCCACCATGCGTGATTCCTGCAATAGAACTAATATTAATAACCCTACTTGGATCTGTTTGATTGCCGCCTGCCTTCAATAGAGGCAATAAACTTTTAGTCAAAAAGAAAACAGATTTTACATTTAAATCCATCACTTTATCCCAGCCTTTTTCGGGAAAATTTTCAATGGGTGCACCCCATGTTGCGCCAGAATTATTGATTAAAATATCTAATCGGTTTTCTCTTTTACCTAGTTCTGCTGCCAATCCTTCAATATTTCCCATCTCTAAAAGATTGGTGGGTAAGGCAACACAAGTTCCATATTGGCTCATTTCTACTGCAAAAGCACTACAAGCTTCTGCTGACCGAGAACTAATATAAACTTTGACACCTGCTTCTACTAAACCTCTGGTAATCATAGCGCCGATTCCTTTCGCACCTCCTGTAACTAAGGCTACTTTTCCTTTAAGACTGAATAAATTTTCTAACATATTCTTTAATTTGAATTTAGATATGAATTGAATATCTGTGTTAAAAATAATCCGTATTAAGCATTAGACCCACCATCAATTGGCAAAGCAACCCCAGTTAAATAACTAGCATCTTCACTACATAACCAACAAATGGTTCGGGCGACTTCTGCTGCTTGTCCAAAACGACGCATTGGCACAGACCTAAGCATGACATTTTTTAAATCCTCATTAGCACCTAAATAACTATCACCCATTGGGGTAATAATGACCGTAGGACAAATAGCATTTATTCTGATGTTGTATTTACCATACTCAGCCGCTGCAGATTTAGTCATTCCAACCACCGCATGCTTACTAGCGGCATAAGCGCCCATTCTAGGGGCAGAACGAATGCCTGCGGCAGAGGCAGTATTTACAATATTACCGCTTTTTTGCCCTTTCATTACTTTAAGTGCAGCACGCATACAATAGAATACCCCTGTTTGATTAACGGCAATGGTTTTTGCCCAATGCTCATCGGTAATTTGGTCAAAAAAGTAAAGCCCTTGCCCGATACCTGCATTATTAATCATGTGGTCTAATTGTCCATATTCTTTTAGACAAATATCAATTAAAGCTTGAACATCTGTTACCTCCGCCACATTAGTTTTTACAAAAATGGCTTGCCCTCCGTTTTCTTTAATAATTTGTACGGTTTCTTTTCCTCCAGCTTCGTTAATATCAGAAACGACTACATTAGCGCCTCGTTTAGCAAATTCTATTGCGGTAGCTCTACCAATGCCTGAACTACCACCTGTAATAATAGCTGATTGATTTTTAAATGACATATTTTTTGGATTTAATGCTTTGAATTAAAATCTGTGTTATGCAATGATTCATGTTAAAAAATAAAGAACACGGATGAATATTAACACGGATAGTTTAAGTAATTCGCATTACTTATATTATAGAAACACATATTAAAATAAAAATCTAGTTTGTCAAATCCATTGCTAAATTAATTTGTTGCTAGAAAAAACTTAGCAATAGATGATTTTTTTCGGAAATTTATTTGGTGATAAGCGAAATTATTCATCGTCGTCCTCATATTCATCCTCTTCATATTCCAGCCTATCCACCAAAGACATCACCCAGTTAATAACTTTGACGCTTAAATACTTCGACATACCTGCCTTTCGGCTCGCCGATTTTAAAATATTGATATTTTTATAACCCATTTTATCTGCTTCTGCCAATTCAATATATTCGTCCCATTCTTCTCTTGTAATCATATCAAATTGGGCTTTCATTATATCTACATCTGTTGGGTCGTTAAGGTCGTATTTTGACATATTAAATTAAACAAATTTTGAAAATAAGTAAATTTAATTTTTGTAAATTATATTTACTCATTTATAATTTTATGACTAGAATTATTAAAAATAAAAAACCATCCAGTAGTCTTAGTAGAATCAGATATCCTACATTTTTTACTATCGCACCAAATATCAAGTATCATTGTAAGTATCCGCTGGGAAATAAAATCCGTTGGGTAAAATCCACAAGACTAATTTATTCTTTCAAATCCGCTAATAAATCCGCCATCCAAGGAATGGTTAATTGGGTTCCTTGAACCATAATCCCGCCTCGATTCCCAATTTCTATTGAACCATAGCGAGTCGAAAATACCTCTTTAATCCCAGATTTCTAACTTGCCCTAAAACATGTCCTTTAGCGTTTTGTGACCGAGCATTGCCTAGATGTGTGCCAATGCCATAAAAAATAGTAGCTGTTTCTTTTTCTGAATATTTTTCAAGGGGTAGTCCTTTTATTAGAGAAAAACCAATTCCATTAATTAATTCCGTTTTTAAAAGATTTAATTTTTTGCCAAAAGTAGGTAATAAAAAATCACTTTTAGTCATTCCTGGAATCGACTTTTCGCTTAGTTTAAACCTATCAGCGGCTTCCTCTAATTCTACTATTTCGGTTGGAGTAAGTACAAGAATCCACTCTTTTTTACGCTGATTCATAGCTGGGCCATACCAGACAGATTTGCCAGTTTGAAGTGGTGGAAGTCGCATCCTATTATTTTATTTGTAAAAAGGCGTAAGCTACGAATTTTTTATTGGTAGAGTGATAAAAGAAGTAGGAATTATACTTGATAATTATTTATTATTATTGTTTAATAAAGAGCTTAGGACTGCGCCACATTTTATTCAGTTGGAAAAATCATTAAAAAGAAAATTCGACGGAAGGAATTTAGGTAGTGGTGGTTGCTTATAAATACTTGAAGGTGAGTTTTAATTAGAATTTCAATGTATCGACTCTCAAAAACTATCAAATTGCTAACTATTTTTTCAGCGTAGCAAATGACCTCTTTTTTTCAAACATTTTTTCAAAGAACTTTGTGGGGGACTGAATAATAACATCGAATTAATGTATATTTCCAACTATTCTAAAAGTAATAATTATGGAAGCTAGTAAAATGCTAAATTATATTGAGACTGTATTAGAAAATATGCCAACAGATTGGTTGGAATTAACAACTCATCGACTAGATATTTTTGAAGAGAAACTGGCAAAAATCCAATTTTTAGAACAGTTTGAACACCTATTTAAGAACAATAATGCGGAAACTTCGGCACTCAATGAATTACCTACCGCTTTTGATTATATTCGGTTAGGTCATCCATTATCTTGTGTATTAGAATGGGCGATTGCAAAGTTAAATCAACTACCCTCAAAAAATGTAATCAGTTTTTCCTCCAAGACAATTCCTGTTTTAGCTATTCTAAGAAAAAATGCCTTAGATAAGAAACCTACCCAAATCATTTATACGGGGGAATTACCTGATTTTTTTGATGTTGAAATGCTAAAGCATATTTATGGGTATAAATTTGAGCTAAAGAAGGTGAGACGAGTAGACGATATCTCCGAATTGACTTCCGATAGTTCTCGGAGTACCATTTTCATTTCATCACAAGGCGAAATTGGTCATTTAATTCACCGCTCAAATATTGACTTTTTTGTCCGTATTCATGCCGACCTTGGAAGTATAGTTTTAGTGAATGACACACAAAATGAACGCTATATCTCAGAAATTCAGCATGTCCGAAGAAGAGAGACGATTGCCATGACGCCTGCCAATGCGCTTGTTGCTTTAAAATTGCTAATAAAGCCATCTTCTATTCACAAGCAGCGAGAACCTGTAAAAACCAACAAAACCCTTGTTCTAGATTCCATTAAAGCAATTACGGGCACTAATACAACTGCATTACTTGGTTCTAGTGGCCTATCTATCCAATATGCAATTACGATGGGACTTATTCATGATGCACTAGAAAAGCATAAAGGAAAAGCTATTAAAATTATTATTCCGCCAAATTGTTATGGTGGGACCAATGACCAAGCTAGGCGCGTGGCTGCTTGCATTGATAATGTGGAAGTGTTGGACTTACCAGTAGATGGCGGGAAAGATATGGTGCAAAGCATTAATCATATTTTAGATAAAATTGCGGATGACGAAGTGGTGCCCTATATCATCGTTGAAATTCCAACGAACCCTAGAGTAGAGGTGCCAGATTTGCTAAAATTAAAGGCGGTATTAAGTAAAAAACGGAAAGCTAAAAATGGTCAATTGGCTATCGACCCTGTTTTTATTTTAGACCAAACCTTTTGTCCTAATGTACATTTTTTAGGAGAAGGAGAAATTCTTTCTACTGT
>CAZXYA010000598.1:0-5496 GCA_964644655.1 uncultured Saprospiraceae bacterium
CCCATAATAAGTCTTCTATTGTTTCCAAACCTACAGAAAGTCGGATGAGTTCTGGACCCACGCCTGCTTTTTCCAGTTCGGCATTAGATAATTGTTGATGTGTGGTAGATGCTGGATGGATAACCAAACTTCGTGCATCTCCAATATTCGCTAAATGCGAAAATAAGTCTAAACTTTCGATGAATTTTTTCCCTTTTTCTCGAACATCCCCATTTCCTTTTTTCAAACCAAAAGAGAAAACAGCACCTGGTCCTTTTGGTACATATTTTTTAGCCAAATCATGGAATGGACTGTCTGGCAAACCGGCATAATTGACCCATTCCACTTGTGGATGTTCCTTCAAAAAAGTAGCGACTGCCAAAGCATTTTTGACATGTCTATCCATTCGTAAAGACAAAGTTTCTAAACCTTGAATTAGTAAAAAGGCGTTAAAAGGAGAAATACAAGCGCCTGTATCTCTTAAAGTGACCGATCTAGCCTTCATCAAAAAGCCATATTCTCCAAACGTCTCAAAGAATTTTAGATTATGGTAAGAAGCCGTTGGTTCAGCAATACTTGGATAATTTGTAAAATCAAATTTGCCATCTGCCACAATTACTCCACCAATCGAACTCCCATGACCGCCGATAAATTTAGTCGCAGAATGCACGACAATATTAGCACCATGATCTAGTGGACGGCATAAATAAGGAGAAGCAAAAGTACTATCTATGATTAGTGGTATGCTATGATTAGCTGCTAAAGCGCCTACTTTTTCAATATCTAAAATACTACCTTTTGGATTACCAATCGTTTCGCCATACAATGCCTTAGTTTTAGGCGTAATAGCAGCTTCCCAATTTTTAATCTCCGTTGGGTCTACAAAATGCACTTTTACGTGCAATTGCTTCATGGTATGTTCCAATTGCGTATAAGTCCCCCCATATAAGTGCGAAGAAGCAACGACTTCATCCCCAGGTCGCAACAAAGTCATTAAAGTCGTGAATTGTGCTGCCATCCCACTAGCGGTTGCTAATGCACCTGTTCCATTTTCTAAAGCAGCCATTCTTTCTTCAAAAACAGCGGTCGTTGGATTATTTATTCTGGTATAAATATTTCCATACTGCTTTAATTCAAACAATTGTGCCGCCTTATCTGGGCTATCAAACACATAGGAAGTGGTTTGATAAATCGGGACAGCCCTTGCCCCTGTGACTGCATCTGGTATATGCCCCGCATGGAGCATTTTGGTTTCAAAACCAAAGTCTTTTTTATCTGACATGAAAAGAAATTAAAATACAGATTTGTCCTCTAAAATTTAGAGAGAGACAAAGGTAGGGAATTAGTGCCGCTTTGCGGGTCTGTCAATTGACAATTTTATTTTTTAATCATACCTATCTATATCGATGAAATTATTTACGGTTTAACAAAAGAAGGATGGACATTGCTAAAATCAACTCCATTTAGATTAGCTCCAGTAAAATCTGCTCTATCCAGCCTAGCATTATTGCCCAATTTGGCATCTACTAAATAAGCATTTGTGAAATTTGCATCGCTCAAATCAGCACCATTTAATATGGCTTCCTGAAGATTGGCTGCTTTTAAATTTGCAGCAATTAGAGTAGCCTGACTTAAATTGGTTTTATGTAAATTCATACCTGCAAGATTGGCATTATTCAATTCTGCACCAACTAAGTAGGCATTAGCAAGGCGTAGTCCACTTAAATTAGCTCCTTTTAAATTAGCTTTCTTTAAAAAAGCGCCTTGGAAGGATACCTTTTTAAAAATTTTAGCATAGGTAGCTTTTGTTAGTTTTCGTTCCAATAAACCCAGTAATAATTTTCCTTTTTCTACACTATATTTTCCTGAAATTGCTACGCCGTCCACCACCATTTTCTCTAGTGAGCAAGAAGAAGAAAATTCCGCAATTTGCTGGATTAATTCATCGCTTAAAACACGGAATTGCTTATTTTTTTGTTCAAGTAATGCTAATTCCCTGTCTATTTTATCCGTAACTGCTTGTAATTTTTCTGGCGTAGTTGGAGAAGGGGACACATAGTAAAAGGCAAGTATTGAACTAACTATACTAAGTACAAATACATTTCTAATAAATAACTTCATAATAGGAGGAACTTTAAAACATTAAATTAATTAAATATATTTTTTAATTTTAATATTAATCAAAGACTAGACCATTTTTTTAAAAGATAGATTTTGATAAGCATTATTTTATACTTATGATTAAAACTAAATTTCATACCTTAGCTTTTTTCTAACTAAATAATAATTCGATGAATAGGAAAAGATTATTTCTATTTTCAATGTTCCTAGCTATTACTATAATAGCCATAAATGCACAAGGAACAGCAAACCATCAAATTGCAACTACCTTTAAAAGTATATCTGCAGATGGGAATCCAAAAGCCACCATCGACAAAATGGCAGATGAATTAGAATCCAAAGTCATCCAATGGCGACGGCACATGCACGAAAACCCAGAATTGTCTAACCGAGAATTTAAGACAGGAGAAATGGTTGCCAAGCATTTAGAAAGCTTAGGGAGCATTGAAGTTACTAGAAATTTTGCTAAAACAGGCGTGAAAGGAGTGCTAAAAGGGGGCAAACCTGGTCCAGTTGTAGCATTGAGAGCAGATATGGACGCTTTGCCTGTAACGGAAAGAGTAGATTTACCTTTTGCTTCTAAAGTAAAAGCTATTTATAATGGGGTAGAATCTGGAGTCATGCATGCTTGCGGACATGATACGCATGTGGCGATGTTAATGGGTGCTGCTGAAATATTAGTAGCTATCAAAGAAGATATTCCTGGCACGATTGTATTTATGTTCCAACCAGCCGAAGAAGGGGCGCCTCCTGGAGAGGAAGGTGGCGCTAAACTAATGGTCAAAGAAGGTATTTTAGACAAGCCCAAAGTAGACGTAGCATTTGGTTTACACATTAGTTCTATGCTAGAGGTAGGAAAAATTAAGTATAAAACAGGAGGTGTGGCAGCCGCTGCTGATAGATTTGTGATTAATGTGAAAGGCAAGCAAACGCATGGTTCTCGACCGTGGAGTGGCGTAGATCCGATTACTGTTTCTGCACAAATTATTCAAGGGTTAAATAATATTATTAGTCGCCAAACAGAATTGACGAAAGAAGCGGCTGTTATATCTGTTGGTATGATTCAAGGTGGCATTAGAAATAATATCATTCCAGAATCTTGTCAGATGATTGGCACTATTAGAACTTTGGATGTGAAAATGCAAGAAATTATCCATGAAAAAATTCGATTAACTGCCACCAATATCGCAGAAAGTGCAGGTGCAACCGCAGAAGTAGAAATTATTCCTTATGCCCCCGTTGTATATAACCATTTAGAATTGACCAAAAAAATGATTCCTTCTTTAGAAAATGTGGCAGGAGCAGAAAATGTTATTATTACTAAAGCAGGAACAGGGGCAGAAGATTTTGCTTTTTATGCAAATAAAGTACCTAGTTTATTTTTGTCTTTAGGTGGTATGAAAAAAGGCATGAGTGTCATTGATGCACCACCTCATCATACACCAGATTTTTATATTGATGAAAGTGGAATGAAATTGGGCGTACGGACCCTTTGCAATTTAGCCTTGGATTATATGACTACAAAATAATTAAAATTGTTATCTATAAAACAATTCACAATTTTAACAATAAAACAATAAAATAATGAGCTTGCAAAAATTACTAATTTTCACTCTTTTCATAGGGATTTATATTTCTTGTGCAACCGCACAAGGACCTGCTGCGAATGAAGCACCAATAGCAAAAAAAGCGACCTTAGTAGACGGAGACATTCGAGCCACAATAGATAAAATGGCGGATGAAATTGATGCCAAGGTAATTAAATGGAGAAGACATTTGCATGAAAATCCAGAATTATCTAATCGAGAGTTTAATACCGGAAAAATGGTTGCCGATCATTTGGAGTCTCTTGGCATTGAAGTGCAAAGAAATTTTGCTAAAACAGGGGTGAAAGGCGTTTTAAAAGGAGGAAAACCTGGTCCAGTTGTCGCATTAAGAGCGGATATGGATGCTTTACCTGTAACCGAAAGAGTAGACATTCCTTATGCTTCTAAAGTGAGAGGGACTTATAACGGTGTAGAAACAGGGGTGATGCATGCTTGTGGTCACGATACCCATGTTGCGATGTTAATGGGTGCGGCAGAAATTTTAGCAAGCCTTAAAGACGAGCTAAAAGGAACGGTCGTGTTTATGTTTCAACCAGCCGAGGAAGGGGCGCCTCCAGGAGAAGAAGGTGGTGCAGCCTTGATGGTGAAAGAAGGAATTTTGGATAATCCTAAAGTGGATGTAGCTTTTGGGTTTCACATTAATTCTATGACAGAAGTTGGAAAAATTAAATACAAAGCTGGCGGTGCAATGGCTGCGGCAGACCGATTTGTAATTAATGTAAAAGGGAAGCAATCACATGGTTCTATGCCTTGGGGTGGTATTGACCCAATTACCGTTTCTGCTCAAATTATTCAAGGTTTAAATAATATTGTGAGTCGCCAAACAGAATTGACGAAGGAAGCTGCGGTCATTAGTGTAGGTATGATTCAAGGAGGGGTTAGAAATAACATCATTCCAGAATCTTGTAAAATGATTGGAACCATTCGGACCTTAGACCCAGAAATGCAAGATATTATTTTTGAAAAAATTCGATTGACTGCTACGAAAATAGCAGAAAGTGCAGGGGCAACTGCCGAAGTAGAAATTACGAGAGGAGTACCTGTGACTTTCAATCACCTAGAATTAACCAAAAACATGATTGCAACGGTAGAAAGAGTAGCTGGACCAGAAAATGTAATTGTCCAAAAAGCGATTACAGGGGCAGAAGATTTTTCTGTATATGCCAATCAAGTACCTAGTTTATTTTTATTCTTGGGTGGAATGCCTAAAGGGACAAGCCCAATTGATGCAGCGCCTCATCATACGCCAGATTTTTTCATTGATGATAGTGGCATGAAATTAGGAGTTCGAGCATTTTGTAATTTGGCGGTGGATTATATGGATAGATAGATTTAGTGATGAGTTATAAGTTTGAGGTGAACTGGGAAGAAATAATTTATAGATAAGCTAATTTTTTTGCCCCCTTTGCTTTATCAAGAATAAAAAAAATACTAAATTGGGTCAATCTTCCCCCATTAAGTTATGGATGCCCCTACTTATAACTTATAACTTATAACTCATAACTCATATATTCTTTGAGAAAAGCACTTTGGATACCAGCCTGTTTGTTATTGTTTTTTATTGGCGACCGTTTAGGTGGTTTTATTTTGTCTAAAATTACGGCAAAAAGCCAGTTTCGCTATACTCGTTTGTATGAAGGGCAAGCGAAATCAGATATATTATTTTTAGGAAATTCAAGAGGCCTAATTTTTTATCAACCTTATATTGAAGAGATTACTGGGAAAAGTACCTTGAATTTGAGCTATAACTCAATGCCCATTGATTTGGGTAGGGTAATAGTGACGGATT
>CAZXYA010000599.1:0-5483 GCA_964644655.1 uncultured Saprospiraceae bacterium
CCGACTTCTATCTCTTTTCTCTAATCTCTGCTCTCTATTCTGAACAGTCACGTTCCATTTACCTAAGAGCATGTTTAAGGCAAAAGCCTGCTCTTACTTTTCCTCAAAATACCCCTTCACTTTCCGAGCTGCTACTTTCCCTACCACTTCTACAATCTCTGTTTCTAAAGCCGTTTTTATTTTTTTAACCGACCCAAAATGACTCAATAATTTTTGAGCTGTTTTATCTCCAATACCAGGAATATTAGTTAATTCTGTGGTTGTAAAATGTCTAGAACGCTGATTTCGATGAAAGGTAATTGCAAAACGGTGCGCTTCATTTCTGGCATGCTGAATGACTTTTAAGGTTTCCGACTTCTTATTGATGTATAATGGAATGGGATCATCTGGAAAGAAAATCTCTTCTAATCTTTTGGCAATGCCGATAATGGTAATTTTATTTTCCAGACCAAGTGCTCTCATAATTTTCATGGTGGCACTCAATTGGCCTTTACCTCCATCAACAATAACTAAATTAGGTAAAGGCTTTTCTTCTTTTACTAAACGACTATATCTTCTATAAACAACTTCTTCCATAGAAGCAAAATCATTAGGCCCTTCTACCGTCTTGATATTAAAATGGCGATAATCTCGTTTGAAAGGTTTGGCATTTTTAAAAACGACACAAGAAGATACAGGAAACGAGCCTTGCATATTAGAATTATCAAAACATTCAATATGAAAAGGTAATTCTTCCATTTGTAAGTCTTCTTTCATAGTTTTTAAAATACGCTCAGCAGAGGTTTCCTTTTTTATATTGTTAATCTCTTGTTTGCGTTGCTGCAATAGGAAGTATTTCACATTTTTTTCGGCGAGGTCTAATAATTTCTTTTTATCTCCAATCTTTGGGACTGTAATAGTTATATCTTCTTCTAATAAGTTAATTTTATAAGGTAAAATAATTTCTTTGGTAATACTATTAAATTTTTTCCGCAACTCGTCAATAGCAAAGGCTAGTAATTTCTTTTCATCATCATCTAAGTTTTTGGTCAATTCTAAGGTATGCGTATTCATGATCGCTCCATTAATAACCTTTAGAAAATTGACATAGGCTCGTTTTTCATCCGTTGCAATATAGAATATATCTAGATCCCGAATTGAGGTACTCACTACCGTAGATTTTCCTTGATAATCTTCAAAGGCAGTTAGTTTTTCTTTTAAAATTTGGGCTTTTTCAAATTCTAAATTCTCCGCATGTTGCTGCATTAGCAGCTTGAAATGTTGTTTAACTGCCCCAAAATTTCCACGCAACATATTTTTGATTTGCGCAATTTTTTCATTATAGCTGAGCGCTTCTTCATGCCCCTCACAAGGTCCCATACAGTTCTTGATATGATATTCTAAGCAGACCTTAAATTTGCCTTTTTTTATGTTGTCGTCGGTTAAATTGAGGGTACAGGTTCGGAGTGGAAACAGCGACTTTATGAGGTCTAATATTACCTTAATGCGGTATTTAGAAGTGTATGGCCCAAAATAGGTCGATCCATCCCGAAAGACTTTTCTAGTGATAAAAACCCTTGGAAAACGCTCTTTTTTGACGCAGATATAGGTATAAGATTTTCCATCTTTCAGCATCACATTATAGCGAGGCTGAAATTTTTTAATTAAGGTAGCTTCTAATAATAGCGCATCTTGTTCTGTTTCTACGATGGTATATTCAAAGCGGTCGGCGTTTTTAACGAGCGCTTTGGTCTTATTCTGCTGATGCTTTTTATTACCAAAATAAGAAGATAATCTATTTTTTAAATTTTTTGCTTTTCCAACATACAAAATAGTATCGTCTTTCGCTAGAAAACGATAAACACCCGGATCTTTAGGTAGTGTAGGAGCTACTTTCTTGTAATCTTCCGTAGTCATTGATATCAGTTGTCGATTATCAGTTGTCGGTTAATTAATGGATTAAGATTGGATTTAAGGGAATTAATAGAAACAGCCTTAAAAAACAAAAGTTCAAATCTGTATTGGCTACAAATTTGAACTCTTGTATCACTTATTATTTAGTTAAATAGTGATTCATTTTGATACCTAGTAATTAGCAACCAAAATTACAAATCTTTATTAGCGACTTTGATATATTTTTCCAAAGCCATCGTCATAGATGGTGTTTCTGGTGAAGGTGCATGTATATTAATCGTTAAATCTCTTTCCCTAACCGCTTTACTAGTAGAACTGCCAAAAACAGCAAATCTAGTTTCATTCTGCTTAAAACCAGGGAAATTTTCGTAGAGCGACTTAATTCCTAGTGGGCTAAAAAAGACCAATACATCATAGGTAATGTCACTTAAATCAGAAAGATCGCTACTGACGGTTCTATACATCATTCCTTCCTTCCAATTAAATTCATTTTCTACTAGAAAAGAAGATACCTTTTTGCTACCTAGGTTAGAACAAGGTAATAAAAACCGCTCTTTTGCCTTATGTTTCATTAAGTAAGGCTTCAAGTCAAGAATGGTTCTTTTTCCTGTAAATACTTTACGTTTTCGATAAACGATGAATTTTTGTAAATAGTTAGCAATCGCTTCTGTCAGGCAGAAATATTTTGTTTCGGCAGACATCCGAATACGCATTTCCTCACAAATTCTGAAAAAGTGATCGATAGAATTCTTACTGGTAAAAATAACTGATGAAAATTCATCAGGACGAATTCTAGTTTTGCGAAACTCTTTTACGGTTACTTCTTCAACATGTATAAATGGTCGAAAATCAATCTGCAAACCATACTTCTGCTCTAAATCAAAATAAGGCGAACGAGTAGGTTGCGGCTGAGATATTAAGATACTTTTGACTGGCTTATATTGCTCTACTTTTTGAGCGGTACTATCTGATGACATTCCTAACATAAATTTAGAAATTAACCTTAAAAAAAGAAACTCTTTTGTTTAGGTGTTCAAAGGAAAATTTTAGCATTCAAGCTGAAAAAACAACAATCTTTAACTTTTAAAAGCTTGTTATTTAATTTTAAAATTAGTCCAATAAAAATATTGGGAAGTAAATCGAATTCTTAACTTTCCTTGCCTTTAATTCATCCTTAATAAAATAAATTTTAATAGAACTACGATCGGCAGAATTTCAACGGCGCAAAGATACAATAAAAAATGAAAACTGTGTAGCATCATATACTTACTGCCTATTGATAAACCTCGAAGGGAACGAAAAAGATAAATTGCAAGAATCGCTCCAAGTCCTCCCCAAATGGCTATTTTTATCAACCCCGCTGGAACAAAAGCTGCTAAAATATTGATTGGTAATAAGACTATTCCTAATATGATGCTAAACACCATGATAGAAAAGCTATATAGTTTAACTTCTTTACTAATCGGGAAGACAGATTGAATAAAAAATAGCAATAAATGCTTCAACAAAAAGATGAATGCTACTCCTAAACAAATCAAGAATATGCTAACAAAATTTTGTGGTAAATTGGCACCAAAATAATTCGCAGCTAAATAAATAAAAATACCCGCATTCAAAAAAAAGGAAATGTATAATAAAAAATAAGACAACGAAAAACTACCTTGATTGACTCGATGTAATTGTCTTAAAAAATTATCATTTAAAAAAGCTCTATAGCTTTGTTCCAAACGTTTTCGAGCAAGACTAACAACCGTAGTAAAAAAAGCTAAAACTAAGAAAAAGACCCAGAAAAGGTAATTTTTAGAAGTTGGAGCATTCGTAATTATACTTTTTGGATTAGTGGGTGCTGTGGTAGGAACTGGTGCAACAATTGTTTTTTGGGTAGGCTGTGTTGCTATATCGAATGGATTATCCGATTGAATAATACGAGCATCCCTTACTCCCGTTTCTGAATTAATGGCAGCCTGATGATCTAACCGATGTTTTAGTTCAAATGGGTTATTACCATTTTGTGCAGACAAAGTAGTATTACTGAATAGAACTAAATTAAGAAATAAGTATTTTATTATTAATTTCATGAACGGGTTTCCTGTAATTTTGCAAAAATAGGTATACCTAGTCGTGAATAAAAATAAAAGGCAGATTAAAATGAAAAAGAACATTTATATGGGCGAAAGTTTCTTATCAATTGGTGTAAGTATTATTGTTTTTTGCTTAATTTCTTCTTTATTAACGACTAAAACAATGGGACAAACTAATACTGATTTTATTACGGTCAGCAACAAACAATTCCTTAAAAATGGCGAACCATATTATTATCTCGGTACTAATTTTTGGGCGGCAATGAATTTAGGCATCGCTAATAATGAAGCTTACCGAGCTAGATTAATTCGAGAATTAGATCATCTTCAATCCTTAGGGGTTAATAATTTGCGCATCATGGCGGCAAGCGAAGGGCCAGATACCGAACCTTGGCGAATGGTGCCTGCGCTTCAACCTGAGTTGGGCAAATATAATGAAGATCTACTCAAAGGACTTGATTTTTTATTGGTAGAGATGGCAAAACGAGACATGGTTGCGGTAGTATGTCTAAATAATATGTGGCCTTGGTCAGGTGGTTTTGCACAATACATTAATTGGATAACTGGAGAAACAATTCCTTATCCACCACCTGCGGAGCATGGAAAATGGTTAAAATACATGACTTTTTCGGCTCGATTTTTTAAAAATAAAGCTGCCCAAGCTGCCTACTTCAAACATCTGGAAGTCATTATCAATCGCACCAATTCTATTTCAAATATTCCTTATAAAGCAGACCCTACTATTATGGCTTGGCAATTAGCCAATGAACCAAGAGCAATTATCAGTAATAGGAAATATAGAAGATGGATCAAAAACACCGCCGCTTTTATTAAGTCTTTAGATGCCAATCATTTGGTGTCAATTGGAAGTGAGGGCAATGCTTTTATACCATTTGCTACTAAATTCACAAAAGAACATCGTATCAAAAATATTGATTATGCGACCATCCATATCTGGATTCAAAATTGGGGCTGGTATAATCCAACTAAACCTGATAAAACTTATCAGAAGTCAGTAAATAAAGCTAAGAAGTATATTAAAAAACATATATCCCTAGCTAAAAAACTAAATATGCCCGTTGTCTTAGAAGAATTTGGGATAGCCAGAGATTTGGAAAATTATGACCCAATATCTCCCACCACTTATCGAGATAATTATTACCGAGAAGTCTTCAATTTAATTTATCAAGCAGCTAAAAAAGGACAACCCATAGCTGGTTGTAATTTTTGGGCATGGGGTGGAGAAGGACGACCTCGAATCCCTAAAGCTGTATGGAAAGCAGGCGATGAATTTATTGGCGACCCGCCTTTTGAATATCAAGGATGGTATTCTATTTACGATAAAGATGAAAGTACTTTGAAAATTATTAAAGAATATGCAGAAAAAATGAAAGCATTAGCTGGTAAAAGAGCAGGTAATAAATAAGGTACCCAAAATGATAGTTTTATTTTGTTCTTGTTCAAGGCATGAAGAAGTGTAAACTTCTGAACCGCTTGTGGACGGGATGC
>CAZXYA010000600.1:0-5474 GCA_964644655.1 uncultured Saprospiraceae bacterium
GCAACAAGCGGATAGCACGAGTTGGATGGCAATGTTTAGTTTAAATATGCTAGATATGGCTTTGGAAGTAGCGCAAGAAGACCCTGTTTATGAAGATATGGCCTATAAATTTTACGAACATTTTATCTATATCTCTGCGGCTTTAAATAAAATTGGGGATGGGCATGCCAATGCTTGGGATGAGGAAGAAGGCTTCTTTTATGATGTCTTGGCCTTACCAAATGGCGAACAAATTCCAATTAAAGTACGATCCTTAGTTGGATTATCCACGCTTTTTGCCTCTCTTGTCTTAAAATGGGAACGCATCGAAAAATTAGACCGCTTTTATAGCCGAATAAAATGGTTTAGAGATTATCGAGTAAAGCGAGATAAATATCTAGTATTGCCTGAATTAGAAGAGGGCAAAGATATTTTATTATCTACTATCAGTCGAGACCGGTTGGTTCGAATTCTCCAACCCTTATTAGATGAAAATGAATTTTTCTCTAAAGGAGGCATTCGCTCTGTTTCCAAAATACATGAAACCCCTTATTACGTAAATATCGCAGGCGAAGAATTTGGTTTACAATATCAACCAGCAGAAAGTCAAACGCATATTTTTGGGGGGAATTCCAATTGGCGAGGCCCTATTTGGTTTCCTATGAATTATTTATTGATTCAATCGCTGCAAGAGTTACACAAATATTATGGCGATTCCATCCATACCAATTGCCCCACCAATTCGACGAATGCTAGAAATTTAGCAGGCGTGGCGACCGATATTTCTCAGCATTTGATTTCTATTTTTACCAAAGATGAAACGGGACAAAGAGCTTTTAATGGCTTTGAAAAGAAATATAAAGACGATCCACATTTTAAAGATTTAATCTTATTCTACGAATATTTTGATGGCAATGACGGTAGAGGAGTAGGCGCTGCTCATCAGACAGGATGGACGGGTTTGATTGCCAAATTAATTGATGAATGTAACTGACTGGTTGCTGGTTGCTAGTTGCTGGTTGTTCGTCAACTAGCTACCAGCAACTAGCAACTAGCAAACCAGAATAACTATGATAAATTGCACGCAACCAAGCTTTGAAGACTTACGCTCAAAAGAGTGGCTTATTACGAATGGCATTGGCGGTTACGCTTCTGGGACTTTATCGGGCGCTAATTCTAGACGGTATCACGGCATGTTAGTCGCTTCTCTAAATCCACCAACCAATCGAAAGGTCTTGGTCGGAAAAGTGGAGGAAAGCATTGCTTTAAGGAGAGACCACCAAGTGGAACTATCTGCCAATCAATACCCCAATGCGGTACATCCAAAAGGCTACCAATATCTGACCCAATTTGAGCAAAATCCCTTGCCGACTTTTCGCTATGAAATCAATGGGCATATTTTGCAAAAGTCCATTTTTATGGTGGATGGTAAGAATGCCACCGTTATTGAATATAAAAATTTGGGCACGCAATCTATTCCATTGGCGATGACGCCTTTTTTGGTAGATAAGGACTATCATGGCATCTTCCATGAAGGGCGAGTTTTTGATTTTTATTATGAAAAAATAGGCGATATTTTAAAAATCCATTCTAGGTATGGCGCACCACCGCTTTATATCAAACAAACGCAAGGCCAATTTGAAGAAAATCGCTATTGGATTAAAAATTTAGAATATGAAGGGGAAAAATATCGAGGGTTAGAGTATCACGAAGATGCCAATGTGATTGGGAAATTCCATCATTTAATAGCCCCAGGGAAAAGTTGTTTTTTAGTGATGACAACGGATGCCAATGTGCTAGAAAGTAATCCCGCAGATTTAAAGAAAAGGGAATTAAGTAGACTGAAAAAATTAAACCCAAAAGGAAATAAAGACACTTTTTTAAAAGATTTATCTATCACAGCCGACCAATTTATTGTAAAAAGAGCGTCGACGGATAGCTTTTCTATTTTGGCAGGCTATCATTGGTTTACGGATTGGGGGAGAGATACCATGATTGCTTTGCGAGGATTAGGTATTGCCGCAGGCAGAAAGAAGGAAAGTCAGTCTATTCTAAAAACCTTTTTCGAGAATATCGACCGAGGCATGTTGCCAAATCGCTTTCCTGATTATGACCATGATGAAGTCGAATATAATACCGTAGATGCTACTTTATGGTTGTTTGTTGCCCTTTATGAATACTACCAAAAATTCAAGGATACAACCTTTATCAAAAAGAATTTTACCCATTTAACCGATATTTTAAAACACCATTTTGAAGGCACTAGATATAGCATTCATGTAACGGATGAAGGCTTTTTGTGGGCGGGAGAAGCAGGCGTACAATTGACTTGGATGGATGCCAAAGTAGGTGATTTTGTAGTGACGCCAAGAGAAGGTTGTGCCGTAGAAATTCAAGCTTTGTGGTATAATGCTTTGATGATTTATCAGTTTTTTCAAGAAGAATTAGGGCAAGAGTGTCCCAACGATATTTTAGCCAAAAGCAAAGCCGTAAGTACTCAAATTAAAAAGCATTTTTCGACTTCTTTTTATAATGATAAGGGCTATTTAAATGATGTGGTTATCTCCGAAGAATCTGTTGATGCTGCCATTCGCCCCAATCAAATTTTTGCCTTAAGCTTACCCTTTGACTTACTAAATAAAACAGCACAAAAGCAGGTTTTTAAAAATGTAAAAGATTATTTATTTACGCCTTTGGGCCTACGCTCTTTAAATACCGAAAACCCTCAATTTAAACCTATTTATGCTGGCGACCAATGGCATAGAGATACTGCCTATCATCAAGGTACCGTTTGGTCTTGGTTATTAGGCGATTATTGGTTGGCTTATTTGAAATTAAATAATTATTCCGCTAAAGCTAAAGCGACTGTTTTGAATGAAATGAATGCCCTAAAACACCATTTTTATCAAGATAATTGTATCAATGGGATTTCTGAAATTTTTGATGGGGCAGATCCTAAAGCTGGTCGAGGGACGGTGCAGCAGGCTTGGTCGGTGGGGGCTTTGATAATGGTTTTGGAGTTGGTGCGGTAACACAGTTCTTTGAGCGATGAAACTCTATGAAAAATTCACGAATATTTGGTTAAAGCAAATCATTTAAATCAGATCTGGGTAATAAATATCTAAATATTTAATTATTTTTCATATATTATGATTTTTAATTAAGTTAAAGGATATGACTTTTAAACCCAATAAAACAATATGCTTACTTATGTTAATGGGAATGGCAAGTATTATTTTAGGATTAATACTAAATATTATTTCTCCAAGCCTTGAAGGATGGTGCAAAAATATTTTTGGGGCTTATTATGAGTTATTCTTGTTTACATTCTTTATTATTGGACCAAGGATAAACAACAATTTTTAAAAGTTGGACAAAAAATCAAAAAAAATCTAGCCATATAGCTTATGGATTGGTCCAAGGACTAAGTTATGGGATGTTAGGAGGCTTTATTGGTAGTGTAAATATTGTTTTTTTTGATGGGTTACAAATTGATGAGTTACTGAATATGGGGGAATCTAAAATACAATTTCTAATCAATTTTTTTGGTACCAATTTTTTTGGTAGAGTTAAATTTATTTTAGCATCAATTATTAGCCTAGGGATATTAACAAGCGTTTTAACAGTTATCTTTTCGTTATTAATTGGTTCCTTTTTTAAATTTTTTCCTACTATTGATACTAAGGAAATAATTTTATGGAACAAAAAGCATTTCATCTCTGCATTTAATAAAACGATTCCTTATGGATTATTATTTGGTTCTGTAAGAGGATTTACAAGGAATGTGATTGGGATTTATCAAGATGGGATTTTCGATAACCTAATATTTGGTTTAATACTTGGGTTTTATACTGGTATTTTTCTTGGATTATTTAATAATATTGAAAAAGATTACCATTCCTATATCCAAATTAATAAACCATTTCAACGTTTTAAGGCCTCTTGCCGATTACTCCATTTTTCAATTATTCAATATTTTTTGTTAGCTTTTCATTTGTCAAAAAATGGGCTTTTGCCATTTAAACAGGTGGATTTTTAAAGAATATGGTTAAAAGAAATATATTAGTTACAGATGGTGCATCATGGAGGTTCCGTCATAGAGTTATTCAAGAATATTTTAGAAAATATTGGGTTGATAGTTTAAAAAAATAGCTCTATTGGCATTACAATTACCTAAAAACTAATTATGGGATAAAATTTTTAATTTAACAATATTATTCGTCTTGCTTCTATTAAAAATAAGTATCCCCTTAAGCAGCCGCCTGAATAGTATCCAAAACAAAAATACCATGAGGTGTTTGGTGAGCCACAATCTGAATTTGTTGAGCTAAATATTGCCGAATAATATCTACCAAAACAGGTCGAGGAACAATAACAGAAAAGGATTGATTCTGGGTTTTATCCTCAATAATAATTTCATTTTTTTGAGAATTGACCTCTTTGAAAACACCTGATAGTTGAAGTGATTTTTTAGAAGTAGTAATTGAAGTATTTTTTGCTTTAGCAATTAAAGCCAAAATAGCTGTTAATTCTTTTTCTATCCATTTGGGTGGGGTTTCTGAGCGACACAATTCAATTAATTGCTCACTTTCTTTGAATAATCCTGCTTTATAGGCGAGTGTAGCAGCGCTTCTCAACCAAATAAATTTAGTCAAGGCATCTAGTTCTTTAGGAAATTTTAAAGCAGCTTCATATTCCAAAACAAATGCTTTATTGTAGAAATCTTTAGCATCTTGTCCCAAACCCTTAGTTTTTGCTACATCGCCGTAAGCCGCCATATCCATTGCGAGTTGATGTGTTGCTCTGATTATATTCATTGCTTAATAATTTTTGATTTTGGAGTGGTAAATTTTGATTTAATAAAAATAGATAAAATCGGATAACTTTGCAAAGATGTTTAGGCGATTTGAAAGTTTAGTTCATCATATCTATGTATTTAGATGAAGGAATACTGCTTATCCTAAAGTATAAATTTTAAATTTCCTACCTTAGCCCAAACAAACACTTTATCCAATTTCAAAATCATGACTAGAAAAAAAATATTCCTAATCATCCTACTATCATTAGCGACCCTCCTTGGTGGCGCCTACTTTTACCTAAAGCAACAAGTCAATTTAGCATGGGAAGAAAGCGAAATAGACCTTGAAAAAATTAAATTGCCTGCTGGTTTTAAGATAGACCTCTTTGCGGAAGACGTAAAAAATGCCCGCTCTATCACCCGTTCTCCTGAAGGCACTATCTATGTTGGCACAAGAGGGGAGGGGAGTGTGTATGCCTTACGAGATGAAGACGGTGATAATAAAGCAGAGAAAAAATGGGTGATTGCGACGGGTTTGAATTTACCCAATGGGGTGGCGGTCAAAGATGGGGATTTATATGTGGCGGAATATAACCGCATCTTGCGTTATGATGATATCGAAAAACAACTGGACAATCCACCCGAACCAGTAGTGATTAATGATACTTATCCATCTAAAAAACACCATGCTTGGAAA
>CAZXYA010000601.1:0-5456 GCA_964644655.1 uncultured Saprospiraceae bacterium
GGGAACTTTAGTCGGGAGGCGAGCAAGGAATGTCAACTAACTAGATAAACTTGTCAAATATTTTATCTTGAAAAATTGAATTTATCGGATCGAACTTATTATATCCATATAGATTCGTCGAATATTTCTATTATGTTAGCGGAATACCCTTATTTTGTGAAAAATAAAAAATATCCAACCCATTATGAAAAATAATTTATTGCTCAGAATTTTTTTGATGTTAGGTATTTATTTTGGCTTGACCTATTACGGGGGAGAATATGGCCAACTTATTCTATATCCAATCCGAATGTTGGTCACTTTTTTGCATGAATTTGGGCATGCTTTTGGGGCTTTGATTACAGGCGGAAGTGTAGCCAGTTTAGAGATTCGACCTGATGGAAGTGGGGTTTGTTGGACTTCTGGTGGCAGTCGAGCGGTTATTCTGATGGGAGGCTATATTGGTAGTGCTATTTTCGGTAATCTACTCTTTTATATTGGTACTAGAAATTCTAATCAACCTGCTAAGATTACTACCTATATTTTGGCAGGCATTATGCTTTTTGCAGGGTTCTTTTGGTTTACGTCTGCTTTTACGACAGGCTTATTGGCTGTTTTTGCATTGGCGCTTTTCCTCATTGCTCGTAAAACCAACTGGGATGCAGATATTTTAATGTTTTTTGGCTTGGCAAGTATCTTATATATTATTCAAGATTTTAATGTAGGTCCAAGTTCAGATTTAGAACAATATGCTAAAGAATTTGTGGTGATTCCAGCTTCCGTTTGGATGTATATTTGGTTGGGGATTGCTTTATTGTTGTTTTTGTATAATATTCGCTTGATTTTTAAGAAAATATAGGGTTTTATAAAAATTATTTGAACCACAAAAGGTAGAAGAGTAAGCAAAAGAATCGTTAGAAAAGTGCATATAATAACTTTTGTGAACCTCTTTTGTGTACTTTTGATTCTTTTGTGGTTCAAAATACACTCTTTTTCGTTCAAAAATAGTTGCCGAAAAATTTCTCTTAACACCCCTAATTCTAATTACCTAACCAGCGTCACATCTCCAGTTATAATATCTTCTGTGTCATTGTTAAAATTAACTTCTGCGTAATACATATAGACCCCAGGAGGAGCTTTTTGACCATTTAGAGTATTTCCATCCCATCCGTTCAAACCTGAATTTTGAGTCATATCGGTCGTTTCATACACTAATTCTCCCCAGCGATTGAAAATTCTAAACATCGGAATATTCTGGACTTCCGTACCAGCAAAAGGGTGCAATATATCATTTCTACCATCACCGTTTGGCGAAAAAGCACTTGGGATAAATAAGCGTTGTTGATTTTGAACTTGCACTAATATCTGTGCAGAAGCGACACAGCCAGCATCATTCATAACGGTTACTTTGTACCGTTCGGAGGTGTTTGGTGTAATAACTTGGTTAAGACAGTTTACACATAAGGCAGTATCCGCAGATTCCCATTCAATGCCAATGATTGTATCATTAACCTGTGGATTGAGGATTAAACTTTCGCCTAAGTCTAAAACCGCATTATCTCCTAAAGAGACATCCAATTGTGGCGGATTATTTAGGGTTACCTCTCCTGTCCATTCACAATTATTTTCATCCTGAATGGCGACTGGATATATGCCTGATTTTAAGCCATCTATTTGTCCTTCTGTTCTAAAGGGACGTTCATCAAAAGAAAAAACATAATCCCCTGTTCCGCCCTCTACTTGGATAACTAGAATAGCACCATCATTATCCCCAAAACAACTTGGATCTATGGCATTCAAACTAGCCGTAATACTTTCTGGTTCTATTAGATTAATCGAATCTCTAACCAAACATCCATTGGCATCTGTGACCGAAACCGCAGTCATGCCAGGCGCAATATTACTAACATTTGGCGTCGTTGCGCCTGTACTCCAAAAATAGGTATAAGGTGCCATGCCATTGATAGGGTTGGCGGACAAACTAGCATCTTTTTCCCCTCTACAAGAAATGGCACTTATTGTGGAGATGTCAACCCCTATATCTGAAGTGCATAGACATTCCGCTACGCCTATAATAGGAACAGATGGACAAGCATTTATATCTGAAACAGAAATTTCGTAAGGGGTATTGTGGGCAATGGAATCACTTGTGAATTCATTGCCTTTAAAAGTACCCGTGATGCCATCTACGATATAACTTTCTTGGTTTCCCCCAATGACCTCAAAAGTTAAAACCAGTCTAGAGCCTTCCTGATTACAATGAGTGGCTAAATTTTGAATACTGGGCGTTTCAAAGACCGTTAAATTAATCTCATTCACCGCCAATAATGGCATATTCTCACAATTATTGACCCCACTTTGACTGACCGATTCTACATAAAAACTAGTACTAAACTCAGGGGTGACCGAAAGGGTATGCCCATTAGGAATATCCATCAAAGGTCGCAGCCCTGAACCATCAAAGAAAATGACATCGAAAGGACCTACGCCATCTATGTTAAAAGTTAAATTAACAGATTCTCCTTGACAAATAGTAGGGCTAGATAAACTAAGACTAATATCTGGGACATCATAAAATATAACAGGCGCACCTACTGAAGCCACCAAACAAGAATTATTAGCTATATCAAGAATGGGTTCGCCCAAAAGATCTGTTCTAGTTACTACGGCAGACATATAATAAGTCACCCCATGCTCCATAGTGGCCGCATTAAAGGTGAAAATAGGAACTGTTTCATACCCAATCACATTGCCTAAAGTAGTAGTCGGACTATCATGCAAAACGAAGAATCGAGCGCCTCCATCTAAATTTTCTCCGCCAGGTCCTAGGTAAGTACCAATAGCTGCCTCTCGATCACAAACATTAATGGCTTGGGTATCCATTACATCTACGGTAGCATTACAAGCACAACTATGAATAATCTCTCTAGTTGTTGGAGGACAACCATCTGTTCCTGCAATAGACAGTAAAAAAGAAGTGCCACTTGGTATCAGGTCACTTGTGAAAATATTACCAGTTAAAGTTCCTGTTGTACCTTGAACGGTGTAGGTATCAGTTCCAATAATTTCAAAACTTAGGATGTAAGCAGAATTATCCGCATTACAAATTTGCGTTAAATTATTGATGATTGGAGCTTCATTAACCGTAATGGTTGCCGTACCCATCGCATTGCCAACACAACCACTAGCATCGGTGAAAGAGAAAATAGAGTAAGTCCTAGTACTATTAGGAGTGACTAACAGCAAAAAATTATTAGTGGTGGCGATGGTATCAAAAAAACTGACTCCATCGGTATATCTTATGGTATAAGGTGGTGTTCCAGTAAAAGTGAGGTCTAAGACACCTGCACCTCCAGGACAAATCATTTGGTCACCTGTAAGGGTAGCCGTTGCTAAAGGCATACCTTCAATCGTAATTTGAGCTACATCAAAACAACCATTTTGTAAATTTGTCAAGCTAACCCATACTTCCGTTGGATTACAGATTAATAGTTCGTCAAGCGTTAAAGGCATCGCATTGACATCTTCTGCTTCTGCTTGAGTCGTAAAATAGCTATAGAATAAGTCGGCTTCATTAATGCCATTTTTTTCCGTTAGGATTAAATCTGCTAAATTAATACAACCAAACTGACAATCAATCGTCAACGTTAAATCATCAATATCAGGAGTGGGTAAAAAATTAAGGGTAAAAGATTCCACAGCAAAACAAGAGGCAGAACTAGATGCTCGTACCCAATAGGTTCCATCTGCACAAACTTCTGTATCAATTGTGTTATTGAAGTTGCCTGTTTGTGCGTCGGCTTCATTATCATAGAAAGCTAGGTCCACACCTGTAAGCGGATTACCGGCTGTCGTATTGAGCGCTAAATCTAATAGCTGAAAACAAGTACCACCACATAATGTTTGGTCTGGAATAGCGGCAATATCAGGGGCTGTATCAAAAATTAAGTCAAAAGATTGTAGATCAAAACAAGGACCACCATTTTGATTTTCTGCTCGCACCCAATAAGTCCCATTTGTAAATACGGTGGGAGGTGTAATGGGCGGGCTTGTTTGATTCGCAGCGCTTAGACTATCCTCGTAAAACCGAAATAGCAGATCTCCTGCATTTCCATTTAGCGATTGGATAGGTAATTCATCACCTAAATCTACAAAAGTTTGATTGCAAACGCTAAATGTTTCCATGACACTAATAGCAATATTATCAACTAAAACCGTCATTTGCACTATATCAAAACAACCATTAGGGGTCGTTTTTCTTGCCCAGTAATTACCACCGATGCCTACTATGCTAGAAGCAAGCGGATTGGTCTCATCCGTGGCATCTTGTGCCGTTTCGAAATAAGCGACCGTACCCATTACATTATTATTATCTTGAAAACGGGTGGCTAAATCTACAGGTTCGCAAGAGGTAGTAGGATTGGGAATAACTGCCAAGTCAGGTAATTCATCTATTTCCACTTCCCAACAGACAACTGTTTGTATGGGACAAATAATTTCCATACAGATTTGACCAGAGGTCGTACCTAAGGTAACCGTCACACTATCCCCTAAGGCATTAGGTGTAATGGTCGCATCATTAGCAATAGTCGATTGGGACAGCCAATCGTAAGTAGCTGCATTTGGTACTTGACTAACAGCAAAAGTAAGTTGGTCGCCTGCGCATTGGGTAAGTGGCGTTGTATTTGGTGGAGTTAATGCGATTGGTGCTTCGTGAATTATTTCTGGACCGATAGTGGCATCGCCAGCAAATTGAATGGTAAATCCTAAACTGTCACTTTGTCCTCCTGGACAAAAAGTATTGGTTGCTTCATCTGAATTTTGAACCAATAAATAATAATTTTCACCTGCTTCTAGTGGAATTGATTCTGTATTAACGTTTAGGTTTAAGGTGGCTACAGGGTCTACACCAAATGTAGTTATTGGATCTTGACTTGCTCCTGTTGGTAAGAATACACTACAATCAGTAGAACCAGGACCCCAAGCACAATAAAATAATTCGCTACAATTTAGGTCATTTGGGCAGCCTCCTCGCCATAAGGCAAAATCGTAAGTGGTGCCAGGTGCTTCAGGGGTAATCATTAATTCCAAATTACCAGTCGTTTCAGCAGAAAAAACAAACCAGTAAGATTTATCGTTTGGCTGAGCAATAAAAGTTCTTTCAGGGCCGCATTGATTTTCATTATCAGTAAACCATTCAGCAGGTTCATTCCCAGATCCAATTACCTCATCAATAGTAATATCGTCAATAACTGAAAGGGAAATAGGAGTAGGGGCCAAGACATGAGCATCTACACAGTCTTCACTATTTTGGGTGAAAGCAGTTGGTGAAAAAGAAGAAAGTAACAATAGTAATAATACTAAATGTCTCATTCGTAGGAAAATAATTTGTTGATGAAATTCCGTGTGCAAGGATTAAGGGAACAGGAAAAATATAACCTACCAGTTCTGTAGCTTTATTTTGTCCTTCTACTGCG
>CAZXYA010000602.1:0-5451 GCA_964644655.1 uncultured Saprospiraceae bacterium
CGCCTACAACTACTACGTCATTACAATCAAGGTCACCACCCGTTTCTCCGTCTGGTGTATCATCACAAACGTTTCCGATTCCATCATTATCATTGTCTCTTTGATCGGCATTGGCCGTCGTTCGACAATTATCTACATTATCACAAACCCCATCTCCGTCGGTATCGCCGCCTGCATTATCACATGGGTTTCCTCCTCCACAATTTTCAACTCTGCTGACAGAAATTCGATTAGATAAATCAAAACATCCGGTCAAGTTATTGATATTTGCTCCTGCGACCAAACCTTCCACATTTTCATATCTTACATAGTATACTCTACAAATTCCCGGTCCAGCTCCTTCAAAGTTAACACTATTTGGTGCATCAGGATTTAAAATTGTTCCGTCTGCTTCTGTCACTACCCAGGCCCTGTTTGCACCACTACTTCCTGAAACTGTGAAGTTAACTATACTTGGTATTCCATCATTCACACATAGGTCTGTAATATCGTCAGTCGTGGCAATTGTTCCGCCATTTACAGTACATGTTCCTCCACTATCTCCATCTGTAACTGTAACCGTTACTCGATTATAGCAATATGGATTAAAGCTTTGAATCGTAATCGCATACTCGCCTGCATCTAAACCATTCACCATCTCCATGCTATTACAATCTCCTTCACATACGATGTCTTGTGCCCATCCTGTCGATGGTCCAGAAATCTCTATTTTGGCATTGGCAGCAATATTAGAAATCGTCACTTTACCCGCTTCTCCAATAACTACTACATCATTACAATCAAGGTCACCGCCTATTTCGCCATCTGGTGTAGAATCACAAACGTTTCCGATTCCATCATTATCATTATCTCGTTGATCAGCATTGGCCGTCGTTCGACAATTATCTATGTTATCACAAACTCCATCTCCGTCGGTATCGCCGCCTGCATTATCACATGGACTTCCACCACCACAATTTTCGACTCTGCTCACAGAAATGCGATTAGATAAAGCAAAACATCCAGTCAAGTTATTGATATTTGCTCCGGCAACTAAACCTGCTATATTTTCATATCTTAAATAGTACACTCTACAAATTCCTGGTCCTGCTCCTTCAAAGTTGACGCTATTTGGTGCATCAGGATTTAAAATTGTTCCGTCTGCTTCTGTCACTACCCAGGCCCTGTTTGCACCACTACTTCCTGAAACTGTGAAGTTAACTATACTTGGTATTCCATCATTTACACATAAGTCCGTAATATTGTCAGTTGTTGCAATTGTTCCACCATTTACATTACAGGTGCCTCCGCTATTTCCATCTGTTACAGTTACGACCACTCGATTATAACAGTAGGGATTAAAGCTTTGGATCGTAATTGCATATTCGCCTGCATCTAAACCAGTTACCATTTCCATGCTATTACAATTACCTTCACAAACTACATCTTGCGCCCAACCCGTAGATGGCCCTGAAATCTCCACTTTTGCGTTGGTAGCAATATTAGAAATGGTCACTTTTCCTGCTTCTCCAATAACTACTGCATCGTTACAATCAAAGTTACCTCCTGTAGTACAAGCATCAACGGTCTTAATGACACAGTTACTTTCTATCCAAACGGTACAACCTATCGTTCTAGAACAACGAACATAATAAGTCGTTTGGGTAATGGTACCTGGATCAAAACTTTCGCCAGTCGCCCCAGCTACTTGATCTGTTAGTTGAGTAGGACAACCAATAGTAGATGCTAACCAAATATATTCAATAGACCCATTGCCACCAGTAGGGGAAATTATATTGGTAATAACTGCAGGATCAAAAGGACCACAAGCAGAGGGATCTTCATCCTCACCAATTTGTCCACCATTCGTTACATTTCCAGGACAACCTGTTGTTGGGTTTTCTACAATGGTCATCACACCACCAATATCTAATGCGCCACAGATGGTTCCTCCACCTTGAATTAAAATACTATTGATATCCGCACCAGTTGTTAAATCAGGAACAATTATGCCTAAATCTAAAGTAGTAGGATCATAAATTAAGGTATGAACGGTATATTTACCTGCTTCGGTTACGGTGAAATTCGGCGTGTTATTCGTTTGTTGAATAATTAAATCCGCTCCAAAAGTCAAGACATAAATTCTACTAAATCCGTTAGGGATGACGTCATTTCCATTAGGGGTTGCACTTACAGGTGCTTGTCCAGCAACAATCGTTACGGTACCTCCACCAGAAAGCGTTCCAGCATCCGCTAAACATGGGTCAGGTTCTATAATTCTAGGTCTAAATCCAGCATCAATGTCATTATTCACCTCTCCTGCTGTTAAACTAAATGTTGGCGTGAGACCAGTAAGGGGATCAATATCACTATCTCTAGTTGGATCTCCTCCTTGATTCGGTTCTGACCCGATTAATTCACTAGGTGCTCCTACAAATTTTAGGCTATAATTTCCAGGCTCTAAGTCATTAAACATATACATACCACCTGAACCAGAAATTATAAATCTAATCTGTCCAGTACCTACATTTTCCAATACAATGAAAACATTTTCCAATCCTGGCTCTCCAGCATCTTGAATACCATTTCCATTATTATCTCGGAATACAAAATCCCCCACTTTAGCCCCAGTTGGTCCTTCTTCTTCTACTGTTACTCTAAAAGAACAAATTTCTGTATTACCACAAGCATCCGTTATCGTGTAAGTTACAAAAGTCACTCCTATTGGGAAAACATCGCCAGAAGCAGGACCTCCCGTTTGTTCTATATTTAAACCACCAGCAGAACAAGTTGTGGTTGCCATTGGTGTATCAAAAGTAACTACAATGCCACCAGAACCTGAAGCTGCAGTTACACCAATATTATCATTACAAATCAAAGTAATATCTCCTGTTGGTGCTGGATTAACAGTTACTACAAAAGAACAAATTTCTGTATTACCACAAGCATCCGTAGCTATATAAGTAACCGTTGTCATTCCTACGGGAAAAGTACTACCAGAAGCAGGGCCTGCTGTACGAGTCACCTCTAAGTCACCTAAAGAACAAGTTGTATTGGCAGAAGGCACATTAAATTCAACAACTGCACCTGTCTGTCCAACTGCTTCGGTTACCGTAATATCAGCATTACAAACTAAGTTAATAGTTCCTCGTGAAATACCTGCACAAGTACAACCATCTGCTTGAATTGCATCCAAAATAGTATTTCCATTGCCATCATCACAAGCCATTCCTTCTGGCATCATCATGCCAATACTAGCATCATTATCATCACAATCATTATCTGCACATACACCATCTCCATCAGCATCCCCTCCTAAATTAGCACAAGGGTCAACCATTTCGACAACAATCACTTCAAAAGAACACGTTTCAACATTTTCACAATTATCGGTTACTGTAAAAGTAATGATGGTTGTCCCAATTGGGAAAAGGCTACCAGTAGCTGGACCTCCAGTTTGCTCAATAACCATAGCACCTCCATCTACTATACAAGTAGTACTTGCAATAGGTAATCCATAAAATACGATGGTACCTCCTGAGCCCATTGCGGCAGTAGCATCAATGTTGCCTGGACAGAAAATAGAAATAGCACCTCTTGGCAAACCAAAACATCCACAGCCATCACCTTGAATCTCATCGTTAATAGTATTAGGGTTTCCATCGTCACAAGCACTTCCAGGAGTTTGCCTTGCTCCTACACTAGCATTAAAATCATTGCAATCGTCATCTCTACATATCCCGTCACCATCAAAATCTCCACCTTTAGCGGCACATGGGTCAATAATTGTCCCTTCACAAGTACAACCGTCTGCTAGAATGACATCATTCTCTGTATCAGAATTTCCATCATTACAGTCAGTACCCGGTGCTGCAGAATTATCATTTAAATTAATAATCCCTAAATCTACCGGACACTCTGTATTTCCCCATCGGACATAAATATCAATATTTCCCGCAGACAAATTACTAAAGGCAGCCATACCCTCCGTATCTCGTACTTCTAAAGGATAAGTATTACCTCCGTCCATACTAAATTCAATAATAGTACGACCAGAATTATCTTCAAAAAAGAACTTAATCTCTCCATTAGCTTGTCCACAATCTGGATTGGTTTGTTCTACCCTTACGTCAGGAAAACCCGTACCTGAACAAGGTAAAGCTGGTTCCTCTACTGTTACTTTAAAAGAACAAGTCTCTGTATTGCCACACTCATCGACTGCTTCATAAGTTACAGTTGTCATTCCGATTGGGAAAGTGCTACCTGAAGCAGGGCCTTCAATTCTATTGACGGTCACTGAACCTGGCTCCATAGAGCTTGAACAAGGAATTTCCATTATAATAGCTGTACGAAAGTCAGCATTTCTATCCGTCCATGTACCTTCATCCCTTAACATACGTGTAAAATGCTCTGTTCCTCTGGAATTATTGGGTTCGCCTGTGCTCCAATTTGTAAAACCACACAATTCTCCATTTCTCCATACAAATTGCCCTTCATGCTGTTCATCATTATACCCAATCCAAGCATCATCAGTATATAAACGACTACGAATAAATTCATTTTCATCCGCACTACAAATAGTCACTAAATAACCACCGCTATTTTGAGTCAAGGTATTTGCTTCATGCCAAGTAAAATTATCTTGCTCTGAGATATAGTATTTACTCCCTTGAAACTCTCCCAAGAAATCAAAATTAGAGATATTATTAGAGACCTCATCACAATTAACGCCACTATTGACCATACAAGTAGTAGTCGCATTAGGTGCAGAAAAATCAACGCTAGCACCATCTTGGCCCTCTCCTGCTGTTACTGTAATATCATTCGGGCAATTCAAAGTAATATTCCCTCCATTATTGATACAATCACTTGGATTCCCACTTAAGTTTATATTAATATCTCCATTTTGTCCATTATTACCCTGTAATAAGGTCAAATGAGGTCCATTATTTGGTTGACTTTCTAAAGTTAACATCAACCAACCACTTGCCCCCAAAGTCAACTGATTATGCGTTACATTTGCGCCAATTCCTATTTGAAAAGCCTCCGCAAATCTAGCAACATTAATTCTAGCACCCGCTACATCTCTTCTTCCTGTTAAAGTACCACTTATATGCGTGTAATAATAAAATCCATTGGTATTTGGATTTAAACAATGGTGGTCTTTCGGGCTATTCGCAGGGGTAGTAGATGTTCTACCAGATAATCGAATATCGACATCAAATCGAATATCACTATCATCCACATTAATCCATTGACCAGTTAACCTTGCTGTCCCATCTAAAGATTCTACAAAACGACCATTCGACAAACTATAATGGTATGCATAACCTTGTAAAAGTATAAAGCCACCATAATTTAATCCTTGATTGCCCCCTAAACATAGCGTAGTATTACTAGCAGTTCGGTCTGCACAGGTAGTAAAAAAATCCGCCTTTAGTGGCGGGGTTTCTGCTTTTGCATTAAATGCGA
>CAZXYA010000603.1:0-5444 GCA_964644655.1 uncultured Saprospiraceae bacterium
GAAAATTGATTTTTTTGGAGCAAAACTTTTTTAACAATGAACAAACCTTTTACACCTTTAAAAAATAACCAGGCAAAATCAACGGTAGGACAGTTTCCTGTTACTATGGGAAGTTCAGCTAGTGTTATTTGGAGAACGGTATTTTTAACGGCATTAATGCTAACCTTACTTTTAAGTTACAATACAACCAATGCACAGGGGTATTGTACGATGGTCTGTAATGACAATTTGAATATTTCAGTAGGAAACGAATGTAGTGTAACCATTCAATACGATCAGATTTTAGAAGATGGCGATAATTCTCGCACTTGTTCCCCCAATGGTTACCAAGCGTTTACCATTGATGTCATGGATGAAAACCTAAACGTAATTCCGACCAGCCCCACTATTCCCTACGAATATGTAGGTAGAACCCTCACAGTAAAAGTAAAACATTGGGCAACAGGAAATAACTGTTGGGCAACCATTAATTTACAGGATAAAATAGCACCTAGACTGAACTGTCCTGCCGATATTTCAATTCCTTGTACTCAATCTACTGATCCAAGTGTAACTGGACAGGCAAGCATAACAGATTGTGGAGCAGGAAGTAGTGTGACTTACGAAGATGTGTACACCGATTTAGGTTGTGGCAATCCAATTGGAGAAATTACGAGAATATGGACCGCACAAGATTTACATGGAAATATTAGTAAATGCACGCAAGTTATTAGTATTACTCGACCAAATACAGCTAGTGTAGCCTTTCCTCAAAATATGGATGGCATTACGAATGCTGCAATTTCTTGTGTAGCAATTAATGCAAATAGTAATCGAACAAGTCCTGAATTTACAGGCTATCCAACTATTAATGGACAACCAATTACAGGCGTTAGTGGTGATGTTTGTAAACTTAATGCAGATTTTGAAGACCAAATTATTGATGCTTGTAGCGGTTCTTACAAAATTTTAAGAACCTGGAAGGTACTCAATTGGTGTACGAGTGAATTAAGAGAAGCCATTCAAATTATTAAGATAGAAGATGAAACTCCACCGACGATAAGCGTTCCTGCGGATATTACGGTTGGCACGCAAACGGTGGATTGTTTTGCAAATGTACCTTTGTTACCAGCCACTATCACAGATGCTTGTTCAAATGACCTTTCCGTTAGAATTACCTCTTCCTTTAATACCATAAATGCCAATGGTGGCGTCTTATTAAATGTACCCGTTGGCACACATACCATTGTATATGAAGCAACAGATGCTTGTGGAAATCAAGCATCCAAACCTATGCGAGTAACGGTGATTGATGACGATCCACCAACGGTAGTTTGTAATGATGAAACCGTTGTTTCCTTAAACTCAGATGGTACCGCAACCGTATTTGCATCCAGCTTTGATGGAGGCAGTTACGATAATTGCTGTTTAGATCAACTATTAGTTAGAAGGGTAGGGGATGCTGATTTTGGTGCAAATGTACAATTTCTATGTACCGATAGTGAAGTAATGGTCGAGCTACAAGCAACTGATTGTCATGGAAATGCGAACAGTTGTATGGTCAATGTATCTATCCAAGATAAAGTAGAACCAAGTATTGTTTGTCCTGCTGATCAGACTATTGATTGCGAAGCAGATTATAGTGATTTAAGCCAATTCGGGCAACCACAAGTTTTTGATAACTGTGGATTCGACATAGTAGAATCTACTCAAACAGATTTAGATAACTGTGGACTAGGAACAATCAAAAGAACTTGGACAGCGATGGGGGCTAATGGTGGAGGCGTTACGGCTTGTACGCAAACGATTACCATCATTAATGCTACTCCTTGGAATGTTAATAATGACCAAATTACTTGGCCAAAAGATTTCGAAACTGCGGAGTGTTTATCTGCTTCTTCCTTAGATCCAGAAGATTTACCCGCAGGATTTAATGAACCCACTTTTATAGGCGATAATGAGTGTGCCTTAATTGCAACGAATTACGAAGACTTAGTATTAGACATTGAAGCACCTGCTTGTTTTAAAATATTAAGAACTTGGACGGTAATTGACTGGTGTCAATATGAGGTAAATAGTAACAGCGGGCAAGGACGCTACGAATTTGAGCAAGTCATTAAAGTCATAGATAATACTGCACCAACCTTTGCTAGTGAACCAATTGATTATACCATTGATATGTTGGATGATGCATGTAATGGGACCGTGATGATACCAAATGTAGGCATTTCTGATTGCAGCCCAAACGCTACCATAACAGCCCAAAGTGCATTAGGAAGTGGTTTTGGTCCATTTACAAATGTACAACCTGGAGTTTATGATGTAAAATATATAGCGACGGATGGTTGTGGAAATAATGCAACTAGAGACGTTAAGATAACGGTTAGAGATGCCAAAAGACCTACCCCTATCTGTATAGATGGATTAGTATTGTCTGTAAAAGCAGGTACTGGTGGCAATCCAGCAGGGGTAGAATTATGGGCAGTAGATTTAGATGCGAAGAGTTTTGATAATTGTACTACAGAAGCCAATTTAGAATTTAGAATTCGAAGATATGATGCTAATTCTACCGAAGCACCAGGTACCTCAAATATTACTTTTAGTTGTGATGAATTAGGAGTCCAACAAGTAGAAGTATGGGTAATTGATGAAAATGGAAATGCAGATTTTTGTATTACGACTGTAGATGTACAAGATAATGTAGCCAATGCTTGTAGTGGTGGCTTGGTTGACCCAGAAGGACATATTGCCTTATCAGGAAAAGTGACCACAGAAGCGGGAGATGCAGTAAGTGAGGTATTAGTACAAATCACACATCCTAATAAAGATCCTTATTTAACAGGGAATGATGGTCGATTTAGCTACGAACAATTACCTGGAAATTTGGATTATGCTTTGATTCCAGAGAAAAATACAGCACCAAAAAATGGGGTATCTACCTTAGATATTATAAAAATTAGAAAGCACATTATTGCTTTAGAAACGTTTGATTCTCCTTATAAATACATCGCTGCGGATGTGGACCAATCAGGTAGCATTTCTACGCTTGATTTAATTCAAACTAGAAAATTAATTTTAGGGTTAATAGATGGTTTTCCAAATAATGAATCTTGGCGTTTTGTTCCCGTCAACCATGAACTTGCTGTAGGAGAAAATCCATTGTCAACTGATTTCCCAGAAATTGCGGTTGTATCATCGGATGGAACAGATCAAACACAAGTTGATTTCATGGCGATTAAAATTGGGGATGTTGATTATTCTGCCCAATCCAATGGTCTTGCAACGAGTGAAAGTAGAAATCAAAAGGAGGCACTATTTTTTGAATTAAATGACCAAACATTTCAAGCAGGCGAAACGGTTATTGTCACTTTTAAAGCCAAGGAATTTACCGAAGTATTAGGCTACCAATTTGAATTATTATTTGATAAAAATACGATTGATTATCAATCCTTTAAGCAAGGAGAGATTGCTAGTTTATCTACCGATAATTTAGGCTTAACACAAATTAATAGCGGGAAACTAAAAACGAGTTGGGATGAAGCCATAGGCGTAACAATCGCCAATGGAGCACCTTTATTTAGCATTCAATTTCAAGCGAAAAAAGCTGGACAATTAAGTGAAGTATTGACGCTGAATACTAGAGATTTTGCCCCAGAGGTCTACAGTAATATCGAAGAAATTTATGAGCTTCAATTGAATTTCAATCAATCAACAGCTACTACTTCGGTTGAGTTATTCCAAAACCAACCAAATCCATTTAGTCAGCAAACAAAAATTCAATTCACGCTGCCAAGTCCACAAAATGCGACCTTGACGATCCATGATGTAAGTGGCAAAGTCATCAAGCGATATGCCGCAGCTTATGCAAAAGGACAGCATAGTATTACTATAGAAAAGTCAGATTTACCAACCGTCGGATTGATGTATTATACCTTAGAAACAAGTACTGATAAAATTGTCAAAAAGATGATTCTACTAGATTAATAATGATTTAGAATCGAGAATAGAGAGTAGAGAATAGAGATAAAATTGGAGCATTAATTCCATCCGATAAAAATCGGGATTGAGAAAAAAGTTCAAGTTTCTGAATAAATAGTCTCTAATCTCTCAATGAAATAATCTCTATTCTCTACTCTGAATATTTAAAATATAGCATTTAATTAGAGGCCAAGTTCTCGCAACAACTATGAACAATAATCCCACGAAGGGTAAGAATGGAGCAAAACTCCATTCTGCCCAATGTGGCTCTAGCAATTTTCAAAAAGCCAAAGAAGAAAACCAAACTGAGTAAGAAAGCTTATCCGTTTGCAAAAATTAATAGGTTGTAAAATAGGTGATGGTAATAGGCAACTGGAAAGCTGTTATAAATGGCAGTTTTCCAGACCTCTTTTTCCGCTATTGACGACCACAAGAAATAATAGGTAACACAGCTCTGTGAGCTGTGCCGAGATAGTCAAATAAAATTTTCAATTTCAAAAACCAAAAAGAAAACCAAGCGAGATAAAAAAGCTTATCCGTTTGTAAAAAATAATAGGTTGTAAAATAGGTGATGGTAATAGGCAACTGGAAAGCTGTTGTAAAAAGCAGTTTTCCAGACCTCTTTATTCGCTATTGCCGACCTGAAAGAATAATAGGTTGTAAAATAGGTGATGGTAATAGGTAACTGGAAAGCTGTTGTAAAAGGCAGTTTTCCAGACCTCTTTATTCATACCGAGCCAAAAGAAACTAAAGAAGTAAAATAGGTGATGGTAATAGGACGAAGCCAGTTGGTTGCCTTAGGGCGACCTTCTGGCTGTCTTTTTTGGAAGAAAAACTATTATCATTAAAAATATTGCAAAGAAACCAATTTCTCACCCAGCATGGCACAATTTTAGCCTTCACAAAATAAGTGTATTCCTATCTATATAAAGACCTGTTGTCTTAACCAAGGTCTTTCCTATCAACAAAAAATATATTTTATAATGGACCTATCTGTATAGAGTTGGTTCTCCTGTGTTTTCGTGCATAATAGGTAATGCTACTCGTATTCGTATCAGAGATACTTTCAAAGTATTAGATAAGTAGGCTCATTGAGTACTTACCAAAATAATACGTCAGGTAAAAAACAATAAAAATCCGTTGCTAACACAATCCGTTGCTAATCTTTTTCGAGCAACGGATTGAGTTAGCAACGGATTTTAAACAAATTATTAATTTTAATACTATCAATTATTCACCTGATTGTCTAAAACCTGACGCTAGTCTTTAGATACCTGTAACAGGTGTGCTAAGAGCGTCTTTATTTGTATTTGCACGATTTCACTAACTGCTTGTGAAACGGTGATTAAAGTACCGAAGAATTAGGTAGCTATCATCAAGTAAATTCCTCCTTTAGAGCATGTTTAAAATTCCATCAATTGGCTACAAGCGGCAAATTTTATCTTGTAGGTTGTTAAAAATTTTGACCAGCCAAAAGGATGCTAAAA
>CAZXYA010000604.1:0-5414 GCA_964644655.1 uncultured Saprospiraceae bacterium
ACCGTGCCTTTAGGTACGGAATGTGTGACATATTGTACCTACGGCACAAAAATCTCCCAAATTGGCTATTTTCTACCGATATATGGGGCTGTATCAAAAGACTCACACTCATTTTTACTTTCCAAACAATGTTTTGAATAGCGAAATGTAGAGTAGTTTTACCAAATTTAAACCTGTTTTCTAAGATTTTAGTTTATGCAATTTGGCAAGTCAACTGCCAAAAAGTCTTTTGATACAGCCCCTGTTTCTATCACCAACGGAATCCGTTATTATCAGTAAACTTTAATATTTGACTTTATTTAGTTATATTTGCAGCAGAATAATTTAAGATCTCTCTATGAATAAATCAATATCCAATATATCCTCACTAGTATCTCCAATTAATTTATACTTATTCAATACCTATATTTTTTTTCTTAATTTCTATTTCCAATTTAGTAAAACTGGGTGAATCCTAAATTGGACACTCTTATTTATTTGGTTTTATTATTAAAAAAGAATTATGAGTTGGTTAAAGACAAAACTGCTAAGTGAAGGAATGGCAATTTTTTTATTAATTTCAGGACTTCTAGTACTAATATTTTTTTTATTTACTTTTTTGAATGCCTCTTCTGGTGAAATTAGCTTTAGCAATGAACCTGATACTGCTTTAATCTCAAAATATGGTGATGTTATTGGGGGGTTATCAGGGTCTTTGTGGTCTTTAGCTGGACTTGTACTTTTTTACCTTGCGCTAGAAAGCCAAAAAGAAAGTTATGAGTTAAACAGAAAAGCTTTTGACAAACAGGTGGAAGCTCTTACTATGCAGATAGAAGAATTTAAAGCACATGGAGTAATACTAAAACGTACTGCAATTGCGCAAGAAAAAACTCAACATCTCATAAATGAAGAAATTTCATTAAAAAAATTGCAAAGTAAGTTAGATCTATATTCTTCATTAGCAAATATTCACTCGGATTTAGCTAAAATAGAAGATACACCAGCGATAAGTACCCGTTACAAAGAAGTAGCGGCAATTTATATTTCGAAGTTAAATGAAATAATCAAGGAAACAGAAAGCTTATAAAAAATGAAGGAAATAATTTTAATTAAATCAGTTCTAACTTATTCAATTGATAATGATGACCATGAGAATAATGAAATTTTAAAATTACTTGGTTTAAACGCAAATACCTTTTACCGTTCAAAAATCTACAAAAGAAGATTAAGAAAAGAGCAAGAAATTAAAAATGCAATTGCTTCACCAAGCGGCGCGATTAAAATTATAGGAAAAGCAGGTACTGGAAAAACAACTGTTACTACTAAGGTATTAAGAGAGTTTGGAGAAGAATATATTGCAAAGAAGATTGATGTTAAAAAATTATCTGGTATAGAGGATCCTAGTTTAAATTCGGGAGCCCAATTAGAGATTTATTTAGACTCAATTCTTTTAAAGCATCTACTTGGTATTATTACTGATAATGATATTGTTATTAATGACATACTTGGTTATTATTTGGAATCTGGTGGAAAAGTAAAAGAACACATTAGAAGAAACAGTTCATTTACTATTATTGAAAGTAAAATAAAGCAACTATATCTAAGGAAAAAGAGAAGGAAAGAAGTAACTGGTAGTTTAGTCAAATGGTTCTTTGATTTAGAGCCGAATACTAATGCTTATGAATATAATCTAATTAATGAGTTAAGCTCTGCTTTATTGCCTGAAAATATAGTGTATTTTTTTAGAAATAAACTTAATTTAATTAAAGGTTGTATATTTTTTTTTGATAATGTCGATAGCATTGTTGATGATGAAGTGAGATTGACTTTTTTTAATATTATCGATAAGTATCAAGCAAAAAAATCGGATTGTATAACAATTATGGTTAGTTTTAGGTCAAATAATCCTAGTCTGATTGAAAGAACTGATTTTGGTTCATTTAATGAGATTAAAATTAATATGGACATAATTAATGATAACGAAAATGATTCAGAAGATTTGGTTGATAATGAATCAGAGATATTAAATTTGTCAAAAAAAACATTCAAAGAAAAAATTGAGGAAGATGAACTTGATTTGACAGGTCTAACTCAAAAACAAATTTACTATTCTAAACGAAAACATAACTCAAAAAAGAATAAAAGGTTTGCTCTTCAATTAATTCATAGGAGAATAAATTATTTATTGCATAAAAATATAAATTTAAAGAACAACTTTGATTTTAAACGAATTAGAGATATTTCTTCTCTTATCTTCACTTTTCTCAAAGATAAACATTTAAGTTTAACAACAGCCACCGTAGGTAATTACGATCGGAGAGAAACACTACTAATCATTTCAGATTTCATTAAACACTTCTATTTAAATAATTTAGATAAAAAAATCCTAAAATTAAAAACTAATCGACAAAGGATGATATTTTATGAGAGCCATTATTATAAATGGTTAGGTAGTAAGACTACTATCCTACCTAAAAATCTAAAGAATATATACTCTGAACTAAAATTATGGAGAAGAAATCAAAGTACCCATTCAGGATGTTTATTCGATTTGCAACTGATGAACTTTATTTTGAATAATACTGACCCATCAGATGAGTCAGTAAAAGATGCTAAAAAATTACTCGTTAAAGATATTTATGATGTTTTTGCTAATATAGGGGTTGACAAGGCTAGAATTAGAAAGGGTTTATTCAGACTATATAAACAAGATAAAAAACATCTTGGGTTAATTGAAATGTCAAGATTTTATGGAATTTTATCTTCTGAAAATATTGATGAGGATGATGAAATCTGGTTAACTCCACGAGGAGAGAGTTACATTATGTATATTAACTTAAAATATTCTTATTTACAATCTTTAATTGAAATAGACATAAATTATGGTTTAATTTCAAAAATATCATTGGAAAAAATGTTTAATACTTTATTAGATATTGGCAATATGTATTTAAATGGACTCAAAAATTTAAAGTTAAAACTTAAATTTAGCTTTCCCAATAAAGAAAAAAAATTCTGGATAGAATATTATTCTAAAAAATTTACAATTTCTACTCCATCGTACAAAGAAATTTCCATCAAGAATCAATATAAAAATTTTCATTTCATTAATCTGATAAACAGTCACATAAAATATATTAGTTTAATTATTCAACAAAATGAGAATGAACTTGATAAAAAATTATTAGAAATAGCACATGGCAACTATAATATAATGATTTCTAGATTTGAAAGTATCCTTGATGATTTAGTGGATGATAAGGAAAAGTCGCAGAATGTAATAAATTTTAGGCCTTTGTTAGAAAAAGGATTTGCCAAGTTTAAATAATCTTGAGATTTTCATTGACTTTTTTATTTAACAGTCTCGATTGCTTTGTAGTTATTGTAGATGATTAGAATTGTTTAGCAATGCGAACAATCATAACACACCAACAATTAGATTTAAATAGTGGGCGATACTTTCAAAGTATCGCCCACCATTTAAACCTAATTGTTGACCATTTTTTATCAAAATTTATTACTGGACTATCAAATAATTTTAACAATCAAAATCACTTCTGCTGAAACAAAGCACTAATCACCTTAAAAGCATTTGCCACAATCTCCGTATTCTGCACAGGAATTTTCAAATAAGATTGCCCTGTTTTTTCATCAGTTTCTGTGATGTTTTTGACTAAATTTTGAGTAGCGACTGGGTCTGCTAAAGTTTGAGCTAAACCGCTAAAAAACTGCATGCCCATTTGTACTAATGCCTGTGGGGAGCCTTCTTGAATAGTGGCTGGTTCAGGTGTAGGCGGCACGACTTCCCCAATTCTTTTTCGTCTTGGGCCTCTTTGCGCACCGTTACCGCCATTGCCACCGCCTACCGTAGCAGGTTCTTTTTCCCCTTCATCTTTCCAATCATCTTCTTTAGGCAAGGGTTTTGGCGCATCATCAGGTAATTTTTCCTCAATTTCATCTCTATCAACTACGGCTGCGGCAACTGGTTCAGCTTCTTCATCTTCTGCTGGTTCTGGAACAGCGGTTAAATCTTCGACCGATTCCATGAATTTTTTAAATTTGGAATCTTCCATAAAAATACTGTCTTCGCCATCATCTAAAATGCCTTCGGCTAGGCCAGATTTAAAGGCTAAAACATCTAACATTTTATGTTCTATAGTACCAGTAGAAACCAAATTAACAACTTGTACTTTATTCTTTTGTCCCAAGCGATAAACTCTGGCAATTCGTTGCTCCAAGACCGCAGGATTCCAAGGAATATCAATATTGATAACCATAGAAGCCGATTGTAAATTTAGACCAACGCCACCCGCATCGGTAGACAAAAAGACCCGGCAATCAATATCGTCTCTAAAAGTATCCAATAATTGCCCTCGATGTTTACTGGGGACTGAACCATTTAAATGCACAAAACCAATGCCTTTTTCTTCCAATTCCAATTCTACCAAATGGGTCATTCGTTTCCATTGACTAAAAATGACCACTTTTTCTCTTGGATCTTCTAATCTCTCTTCCAAAATATCCATTAACTCATCCACTTTGGTATCGTGCCGAGTTTGCAAGTCGATGACATAACTACTATCACAAGACATCCGCATCATGTTCATGAAAATCATCAAATTTCGGCGGTCTTTTTCATTCAAAAAGCCAAAACGCTGCCATTTACGAACTAATTTGGCAACATTATCCCGATATTCTCCATGCAACTTAGCTTGCATTTTGGTCATGGGTACAAACAAAACTTTGTCTTGTCTTTCTGGCATTTGTTTAATCACCTTCTTTTTGAGGCGTCGAATCATCAAAGGTTTTAGCTTCTTATTGATGTGGTTTAATTCTCGATAACCAATCACTTTTCCCTTGGGATCTTTTACTTGATGGCGGTCTAATAAACCAAATAAGGGGCTTAAAATATAAGGGTCGATAAATTGGACGATAGAATAGAGTTCTTCTAATTTATTTTCTAGTGGCGTACCTGTTAAAACAATACAATTGGGCATCGTCAGTTTTTTGACTGCTTTGGCAATTTTAGTTTCCCAATTCTTTATCCGTTGTGCTTCATCTAAAATGACTAAATCTGCATCCAAGCCATTGAGTTTTTCCCAATCTCTGGATACAATATTATAAGTCATAATCATATAAAAGCTATCATAAGTATTGTAGATTTTTTCTCTTTTTAGTGGATTTCCTTCTAAAACAAATACACTACTATCCGTAAATTTTTCAATCTCTGCCTTCCATTGATATTTTAGAGAAGTGGGGCAAATAATTAAGGTTCGGCTAATGCCCATTTCTTTTTTTAATAATTCGGCGGCGGCAATAGCTTGAATCGTTTTACCTAAACCCATTTCATCGGCAATCAAACTTCGACCTGCTTTGTTGAGTAATGATTTTTATGCTAAAAAAAGAGCTTCTAGAACTTGGAGTTCTGGAAGCTC
>CAZXYA010000605.1:0-5402 GCA_964644655.1 uncultured Saprospiraceae bacterium
ACACTTTCTGCTCTTCCTTTTCTCCTTAAATCAATTAATCGATGTCCGCCTTCAAAGGCAAATTCTACAAAGCGTTCTGCTAGGATTAAATCCACATAATTGGAAGCGTCTAAATTGTTGGTCGCCAAACCTGCTCGACTCCTCACCTGATTATAAAAACCATTCGCCGTCTCAAAATCACCCATTTCAGCAGCAGCTTCAGCGGCTATCAAAACCAATTCTGCGTGTCGAATAAAGAAAATAGGATCAGTCGCAGTACCTGATATTCCAGCATCGAAGCTTGGATATTTGATCGCAAAAGGAACAGAAGCCCTCATTAAATCTAAAGTTTGATCAAAGCGAAGGTCCCCTGGCTCATAAGCTTCAATAATTGCTAGAGAGGGGCCAAGATTATATCTACCACCTAACTCAGAGGGGCCATAAACAAAATTTAAGGTATTCCCGTCGGTGGACGTATACCCTAAACTATATATTTGATCCGTTAAAAAAGGAAGGCTTGTTAAATCAAAATCTGCTCCTAGCGCATCGGTTGATAAGGAAAGGGCATCCGCCCATCTACCTTGGTATAAGGCAACTCTAGCCAAAAAGGCAGTGGCAGCTTGTTGGCTTGCTATATTAGGGCCTGTTACCGCCAATAAATTTTGACTGGCTTCTGTGAAATCTGCTAATATTTGGTCATAAATAGCTTCAACGGAAGCAACAGGGAAATTCAACACCACTCCCACCTCTAGCGTAGGTTCCAAAATTAAGGGGACTTCATTCCAAAGGGTAACCATTTGCAAATAATTATGCCCTCGAATAAACTTTGCCTGCGCCACTATATCATTCCTACTTTCGGGCGTAATATTTGGATCTTCTAATCCAGTTACCAAGGCGATAACATTATTAGCATTATTGATAGTTCTATAAAAACTAGAAAAAGCACCAGCACTAGAATTATTACTTGGAAAAACATTAAAATTACCAAACTCTAAGTAGCTAGGAAAAGTACCTGTAGATTCCGCTTCATCTGAAAATAATTGAGGAAGTGCCAACCATTTATCTACGTCATTATCTTGCAAAGAACTATAGACGCCATTCAAAGCTGCTTGAGCAGATGCCAAATCAGTAATGGCATCTGAAGTAGGAATGGAATTGACAGGCTGTAAATCATCTAAATTATTACAGGAAAAAATGCCTAAAGAGAGCAGGAAAAAGAAATTAAATTTATATTTTTTCATATTATTATTTTTATTTAAGGGGATGAGGTTATAAGGTAATGAGGCAATCAGCCATATAAAATAATTGGAAAATTAAAAGCCTAGATTGATGCCAAAAACGATAGATCTAGGTTGGGGAAAAGTAAGAAAATCACTTCCCAAAGCCGTATTAGCCCCATCGAAAATATTCACTTCTGGATCAAACCAAGAATAATCCGTAATCGTCCATAAATTATAGCCTGTTGCATAAATTCTTAGACTGGAAATCCCTTTTACTTTAGCCAAAATAGTTTTAGGTAATTGATAGCCTACAGTTAAGGTTTTTAATCGAATATAATCTCCTTTTTCTACAAAGCGGTCAGAGTTCCTACGATTGTTATTCGGGTCATTTAAAACTATTCTAGGTGTTTCTGTTATATCTCCTTCTGCTCGCCATGCATTATCATAAGCTCTTTGAGTAGGCGCAAAAACGCTATTCAATCCTTCGGCAAATACATTATTAAAATTCATTATTTCTACTCCTTGAGAGAATTGGAAAAAGGCAGCTATTTCCACGCCATAAATGTTCAAGGTATTGGTGAGTCCGCCTGTAAAATCAGGCAAAGCTTTTCCGATAAAGGTTCGGTCGTCGTCGTTAATAATACCATCTGGTGGCAAATCATCGGCTGTAGCCACAATACCATCAGGCCCTGCACCGCCACTAATATCCAAAAACCGAATGTCTCCAGGTGCTGCATTTGGTTGAGTCGCATGTGCATCTATTTCTGCTTGATTTTGGAAGATGCCATCCGTTACATGTCCAAAAAAAGCGCCTAAGGGTTGTCCTTCTGCAATTCTATTAGCAAATCCATCATCAAAAGGAATACCATCCACCAATTTTAGCACTCTATTCTCTAGGTAGCCTAAAATGAAAGTGGTATTCCACGAAATATTTTTGCGATTAATATTTAAGGTATTGATGGTTAAGTCAATCCCCTTGTTTTCTACTTCACCCACATTTTGTAAAACAGAGAAGAAACCAGAAGTTGTAGGGATAGGTCGATTTAATAATAAATCATTAGTCGTTTTAATATAAAAATCTAAACTTCCTGTAATTCTATCTTTTAAAAATCCAAAATCTAGGCCTACATTGGTTTGAGTAGTTGTTTCCCATTTCAAATCGGGATTTCCTAAGGAGGTTGGTCCAGTTCCTGGATTATCTAAATAATTGGCTCCGCCACCAAATAATTGTAAAGCCGCAAAATCACCAATATTATTATTACCTGTCTGTCCCCAACCACCTCTTAATTTAAGGCTACTAAAAGGGCCATCGGCTAAAAAGGATTCATTGGCAATATTCCAAGCAACGGAAACACCAGGAAAATAACCCCATTTATTCCTCAAAAATCTGGAAGAGCCATCTGCTCTAAAAGTGGTTGTTAGGTAATACTTATCTCCAAAGTTATAATTAATACCACCTAAGTAAGAATTTAGACTACTGCCGGTTTTCCCTCCACTCGTCGTTACGGGTTCGGCCCCTGAAGATAAGCCTCGAAATCCATCTGTAGGAAAGTTTACTGCTTCTGCTAAATTGAAGGTAGAGCGATCTTCTTGAAAACTCGAACCTATATAGGCAGATAGATTTCCTTGACCGATTATTTGATTAAAGTTTAGTACATAATCGTGAATAAGGGCACTACGTGCAGCATTAGCTACAATTGCTCGACCATTATTAGAAGATTGTAATGTTCTCGGTTCATAAATATTTTCGATTTGGTTTCCACGATCGGTGCCTAAAGAGGCTTTAAACGTTAAATTATCCAACAGGTTATAAGTTGCACTAATATTACCGATCAATCGCCCACGTCCAACTATATTATCATAATCCGTTACTGCGGCTACCGCATTTTCAATACCAAAAGCAGTCCCAAAAGAACCATCTTCATTCCGAATAGGTACGACAGGGGGTATCAAAATAGCGGCTCCTAAAGCACCAAAAATATTATTATCATTTTGGATTTGGCGATTATCTGTCTGCGTATAACTCATATTCATGGCAAAACCGAGCTTATCTGTCGCAATGTGATTGACATTTAAGCGCCCCGAATATCTCTTAAAAAACGTGTTTCTCATAATCCCTTCATCATCCGAATAACCAAGAGAGGCATAATATTGAGTGGCGGTATTCCCTCCCGTAATAGTCGCATTATAATTTTGAATAGTAGACGTTCTAAATACCTCGTCTTGCCAATTGGTATTGGCTTCCGTGCCGACAATGTTCGCCCCGAATTGTTGCGTGATGTATTCTATATAAGTAGGTCCGTCCACAACTGGAATTTGATTGGGCAACCATTGGTTTCCATAAGAAGCATTCAGGCTAATTTTTGTACCAGATTTACTGCCTCTTTTGGTCGTAATTAAAACAACTCCATTCGCTGCCCTAGATCCATAAATTGCAGCGGTTGCCGCATCTTTTAAGACTTCAATGTTTTCAATATCCTCTGGGTTTAAATCTGCAAGGGCATTCGTACCACTTCCACCCAGTCCTACCTGAATGGTGTTACCAGTAATTAATGGAACCCCATCAATTACATAAAGGGGTTGATTACTAGCAGAAATTGATGTTTTTCCTCTTATACTGACATCAATTCCCCCTCCTGGTTTGCCCGAATTCTTTGTAACTTGTACGCCTGCTGCTCGACCTTGTAAGGCTGCTTCAAAAGAAGGCAAAGGCACATTTTCAATGTCTGCCGATTTGATAGAAGAAACCGATCCAGTTAAATCCTTTCGTTTCTGAGGAGAATACCCAATCACAATGACGTCTTCCAAACCAATAATGTCATCGAATAAGACCACATCATAATGGTTGATCCCATCTGTTAAGTCAACTTTTTGTTCTTGAAAGCCCGTATAGCTAATCTTAAGTGCAGTTACTTCTGCTGGTATGGTTAATTCAAATTTGCCATCAAAATCTGTAATAGTTCCCAGACCCACATTATTGGTGGCAAGGATGGTTGCTCCAATAAGTACTTCTCCTTGTTCATCAACAATAGTTCCTGTAATGCTGCGTTGTTCAGGCACTTCTTCGGCTAAAGCAGTTGATGCCGTTAAAGTAGCATTTTGTACAGACTTATTCCAAAGTCCTAATTTTTCGGTAAGATAACCCTTGTAGGAAAAAATTAGATGGGTTGTTTCTTCTGGTACATCAAATTGGTAATTGCCACCAGCATCTGTGATGGTTTCAATGTTTGTCCCATCTACTAAAATAGAAACGCCAGTTAAAGGCGTGTTTTCAGCATCAGTAGCTATCCCAGTAATCGTCCGCTGGGCTAGGGCATGACCGATGGCAATAAAGCCCATCAGTAATAGAATGGTTAGTTTTCTCATAAGAATGTTTTAATAGTTATACAAATTCGGTAATAGTAATTTACTATTCCTTTATTTATAACAGTTCGGGGTTAAGGAATGAATTAAAATTAAAATGACAATTAAAATTAAAATCTCTACTGACAATCAATAAGTTGTAATTTTAAAATGTAAAATTATTTTTGAACTCTTCCTTTTTCTTTTATTAGTTTTTAGAGCATCAGATAAGAAACGGATACTGAAAAAATAGTTAAATTATTATCTAGCTCATCAAATCCGTTGCTAACCTAATACTTTGCTAAAAAAAAATTAGCAAAGTATTAGGTTAGCAACGGATTTTTATTAATTTTTTATCTGACCATCTATTATAGGCGCGTTTAGAAAAGCCTATGGTGTAGTGATCCAAAATTCATAAAAAGAAGCCACAATTTTTTACACTTATCTTGCAGTTCTTTGCACTTATCTTGCATCAATCGGATCTTTTCAAGATTGACAAGGTAAAATTTGGATTACTTCATGATCATCTCCTCCACCCCACTCCAATCTTCTGTAACCCCACCTACAATATATTCCACCGACTTATCCAAATAATACTGCGCTGCTTTATCGCTTTCATTCACCGCCAATACCTGCTTAAAACACTCCGCTGCCTTCCCAAATTCTCGATTAAAATAGCGGTCAATTCCAGTTTCAAATTGGACTTTTGTCTGCGCTTTCAATTCTCGAATCGCCACCGTCTCTCCTTCGTATAAATCATAGATTTTTAGGGCTTTGTCTTTGCCCTTCACCTTTACTTTGCCGAAGTAGCGGTAGGCAAACGTATCGGATACTTTCAAAGTATCTGATACGTTTTGCGGG
>CAZXYA010000606.1:0-5384 GCA_964644655.1 uncultured Saprospiraceae bacterium
CTATCCACATACGTAATAACATCATTGCGAATAAAATCGAGATGATTACTGGCTTGCCCCAATTGATACTTTGCTTGAATTTCTGGATTACTGTGTTGGCTTATCGAGTAATCACGAAACCTACTCACATGGTCTCCTACTTCATTTTTAAGCGCTTCATTGATGTCCAATTGATAAGAAATTCCCACTAGAATTACCTCTTCAAGGATGAATTCTTGGCAAGCAGATAGTATTTCACGATGCCACTTAGCATCTGTATAATAAAGTACAGGATATGTTTTATCCTTGTTCTCGGCATAATCTTCTGGCAGCTCTATATACAGTTCATAGTTTCGTTCTGTCTTGCTGTCTTTTATGGGGACGACCCGAATTTGTGGCAATTCTAAGGAAGTTCCTATGGGGATTGATGCCATGTCTTTTACATTATCTACCTGCGCGAAGACAGCCGTTGTAAACATGGTGATGGACAGTACTACTAATTTAATTACTTTCATTTTTATCTACTTTAATTAGTGATGGATATTCGTATAAAAGTACTTGGACACAATTATCTTATATTTTATGACGGAATCTTTTTGATTGATACTTCGTTATTTTTTGCGGCAATAACGATGCTATTACCACAAAAAATGCCTCGTCTAAATCAAAAATCTCCTCGGTCAAAAACTAAATTTAATTATGTCCAAGTACTTAGTACATTGTAAAATAATTAACTTTACTTTTTGATGGTCTCTTTTAAATCTATTCGTCGTTATTTTTTTCGACAATCCAAGAAGGATTCTCTCAAAAAATGCCTCGACTAGCTTCAAAATAGCCTCGACCAAAATAGCAACTTATTTAATTTACAATGTACTTAGTTAATCTTTAGATTGTACGTCATTCTACTCAACATCAAACAGCCCAGATTTAGCAAGCTGTCGAGAAATAATAGAAAGTTGATTACTTTCACGATCCGTATTGGCAGTTCCGAAAAAGGCAATCACCAAATCCTTTGAAGGAGATATATAAAGTCCTAATTATAGGTTTCATATTTTGGACTAGAAACATTTAAGGTATCAGTCTCTTCTTTTGAATTGGTATTACAGGATTGTAAAAGAATTAGGATTAAGAGAAGGGAGCTACTACTTTCCATAGGTATAAACTTTTTAATTGATGCTGTTAATTGTATTTGAGGGATGGGAATAACTAAAATTGGTTCTTTGACAATTTTTGCAAAATGAGGATGGAATGTGGAATTCAGTCCACACGAAGCACTAATTTTTAGTTAATTAAGGCGTTGACTGAAGTCAACACTCCAATAAAATGCAAAAATTGTCAAAGACCCCTAAAATTGATGCCGTCAGGTATCGTATGTCGGTAGAAAATTAGAATTATTTCTTTCATTTCCGTGCCTTTTGGTACGGTAGGTAATACATATCGTACCTGACGGCACGAAAATCAGAGACAATTGTTCGCATTTTCTACCGACATATAGTTCCTAACGAAACTTATTCCTACTCCTCAATTATACTTAGAACTTGATTTGAAAATGACCACTATAAATTATCAGGCTTCAACCTGTGAATAACTTCTGTACTCACCCAATACAAATTTGATAACTCATCTTCGTCGTCAGATCTAGTAAAAAACAAATACTTGCCATCTGGCGTGATACTTGGGCATCCTTCGTGAAAATTAGAATTCACTTCATTTCCCAAGTTAATTGGTTTTGTCCATGTCCCGTCTTTTTCCTTAAAGCAGACATAAATATCAGCATCTTCTCTTTTTTCATTTTCTTTGTTTTGAGTATATACTAGCAAATAGTCTTGGGAAGGGGCAATAAATCCGTGATGACCAAATTCAATTTCAACTTCCTGTACCTCGGGGAATTTGCCATTTTTATTCTGGGCATAGTACATTTTTCTTTTTGAAATATTTGTATAAAAAAGATCGCCGTTTTCAGCTTGATTAATATAAAAAACTAGGTCATCATTTAGTGGAGCATCAAGTTGTATGGCATCACTCCAGGAATCGGCTAAGCGGTTTACGTACCAAATTTTCTCATCCGAAAAAATAGAATCCAAAGCCGTGAAGTAAATCCTTTTGTTATCAAAGCTAACGAATGGATATAACTCCTCTTTTTTTCTCCCGTTGGTGAAATTTGCTCTTTTGGCTGGCGTCCATTTATTATCTTTAAGCTTTGAAAAATAGATAGCTACTGCTTCCTCTTTCTTATTAACCGTAAAATACGCTTCTTCTAAATCAGGAGAAAACGAAATATTCGATTCATTCCTTCCATTGATTGAAACAACTCCAGGGGCAAAAACTTCGGGAATTACGCCCGGTGGTTTTTGTCCAAAATAGAGTCTCTCTAATTTTTCGAGTCTTTGTAATAGCCCTTTAGCAAGTGAATAATCAGGGTCAATTTCCAGAGCTTTTTCGAATAGAGCCTTAGCAGTTTCAAACTGCCTTTGATTTCTGCGTACAACACCCATTCCAAGATATGATTCCTTACTTTCAGGATGCGCTTGTAAGGAATATTGAAAAATTTCTTCTGCGACCACTAAATTCTTACCAATTATCCTATCCACACCAAGGTTAAATATCATGGATATAGGTGGCAGGATTTCATACCCGTATCGTTTTGATAACCTATCGAAATGTTGCGTCATTTTATCCAACGTGTCCAAGTTTTCGTAGGGATTAAAGTCAGGGTATAATGCGAGCAAAAATTGTGTAAAATCCATCGCTGGCACATGACCCTGATTCACCAATTCATCCACTTTATAGGTAAAACGCTCTGGTTTATGGTCTGCTAAAACACGAGAGAATTCAGCAATAGACCCTGTTGTCGCATCGGAATCATCATCGCTATAAATGATATGTAGAAATCTGTTTTCCGCAAGCGTTTTTAAGGGACGTGATTTTATTTTTTGTTGAAGTACTGCCGGTATGTGCATAAGAGATGGGCTGCTTGCTAAGTAGCTATTAAACAGAAGAGGGTTGTTGAGCAACGTGTAAACACTAAAAAAACCACTATTAGAAGCGCCATAAAGCACATTAAACGGAGCAGTCCGGTAGGTATTTTCAACGTGCGGCATCAGTTCTGTCTCAAAGAAGTTAATATAATTATCTGGAATGGTCATGTCTTGATTTTCCCTTGTTGGCAACAAAATACTATTTCCTTCAGGTAAATCTACTCCAATAAGTATCATCTCAGGAATTTGCGCCTCGCCCATGTAGTCTAGTGTAGAAGCTAACATGGCAAATCGAGCTCGGTAATCTGAATCCAACATATACAGCACGGGATAGGTTTTCTTGGAACTATTGTAGTTTGCAGGTAAATGGATTGATAGCGGGATAGTTTTGTTTAAGACTTTTGACTGAAGTGAAGCTATTTCGCCTAAGGTAACTGCTGGTTCACTTTGTGCTGTTGAAACAACACGAGGAGCAAGAACTTCAGGAATTGAATCTGATGGTTTTTGCCCAAAGTGTGAACTTACGGTAGTTGATGAATCATTATTTTTTAATGCTTGTTTTTTAGTAGCACAAGCACTTAAAAAGATGGTGATTATTAAAAGTATAATGTGGTAATTTTTCATTGTTTAGATTTTTAATTATTTCTTTATGAATGCTGGCAAGATTTTATGTAGAAATATTAAAAGCAGAAAGCCTATTTTATTTTTCATAATTTTTATCCTTCACAACATAAAGATTGAATAAATGTATATTATATTCAATGTATAAATCAATTAATAGGATAAACACAATAATTAAAGGACAAAACCATTTCGTCATTGATATAAAGCTTTTGTAAAAAATTTATGGAAATTTATATTTATAGATATAATCTTTATTAGATTTTCAATAAAATCATTTATGATAAAAAAGTCTTTACAACGTACAATACTCCTTAACCTAGGAGCCTTTTTATTGGTACTCATACTTGAGATATTAAGTATGTGGGCGATTAAGGATAGATTTGATACTAATTATTCTTTTTTCTTACATAGTCTTCATTATACCATTGCCATTATGGCCATCATTTGGATAAATCATTTTATTCTCATCCCATCTTTTTTTGATAAGAGACGCTATTTTTTATATATGATACTTCTTATTGGGAGTGTGTTTCTTGGGGCATATTGGAAAGGATATTGGAAGGATGGCTGGTATGGTGTTTATAAAATGACCTTTTTTCTGATATATACTACAGGAGCGGGGATGGCAGCATTCTTTGTAAGAAGAAATATACTATTTAGAAGAGAAAATGATGAGAAAGAAAAATTACAAAAGGAGATGGAACTTAACTATTTAAAAGAGCAGGTGAATCCTCATTTTTTATTTAATTCATTGAATAGTATTTATTCACTTTCCAGAGAGCAATCGCCAGAAACTCCTGATGTTGTGATGCAGCTCTCAGAACTAATGAGGTATCAATTAGAGAGTTCTAAAAAAGATACTGTTTTATTAAAAGAAGAGCTTGAATTTATAGAAAATTATTTATTACTTGAAGAAAAAAGATTGAGTAAACGTTGTACTATTGAGTTTTTAATTGGAGGAGATTTATTGGAGTTAAGGATTGCCCCAATGTTGTTAATCCCTTTTGTTGAAAATGCAATTAAACATGGTGCCCAAAGTACAAATGAACAGAGTACAATTGATATTTCTGTGGCTATAAAAAACTCTACCCTTCATTTTAATGTAGTTAATTCAAAGCCTCCCGTTGATTCCGAATCGAAAAGAAAAGGACTAGGACTTGAAAATGTGATAAGGCGTTTAAATCTATTATATCCTAATGCTCACGTATTAGAAATTGATGATATGGAAAGAATACATCGTGTAAATTTATCTATTGATCTAAAAATTAAAAAATAGTGAATGATTAAAATTGGCATCGTAGATGATGAAATACTAGCACGTAAAGTGTTAGAAGATTATTGTTCTAAAATTAACAACTTTGAATTAGTAATAAGCACAGGAAATCCACTTGAGTTTGTCAATTTCTCTCAGCAAAACGAAGTTGATCTCCTATTTCTTGATATAGAAATGCCTGAACTTAGTGGTATGGAGATTTTGCGTTCTATGATAAAACCACCTAAAGTTATTTTAACTACGGCTTATTCTGAGTATGCATTAGAAAGTTATAATTATGGTGTGGTAGATTATCTCTTGAAACCTATAAAAATTGAACGTTTTTTGAAAGCGATAAACAAAGTTTCCGCTTCAAAAATAACACCAGCTAAAAAAGATAGAAGAAGTGAAGAACTTCAAATAAAACATGATGGCATGCCTGTTAATATTTCATTTAAATCAATTCTGTACATTCAGAGTTTTGGCAACTATTTGAAAATATTTACAGACTCAAGAATGTACCTAATCTCCGAATCACTTATTAATATTAC
>CAZXYA010000607.1:0-5372 GCA_964644655.1 uncultured Saprospiraceae bacterium
GTTAAGCAGATTTATTGTCTTAACTTGTGGTCCTAATTTTTGGGGTAACTACACTGGATAAACTCATTTTTTCCGTTATTAGATTTTTTAACACAATAATTAATAAAATGTATCACTAAATCCCTAAGTATTTCTTGTTCTATATACGGAGCATGTTCTAGTACATAATCTCTTAATTTAGCAAATTCTTCGCCCTCTAGTTGTCCCGCTCCAAGTTTGATAATTTGATTAAAAATGAAAAATAGTGGTAATTCTATTTTCAAATCAACTTGTTTCATTAAGTTATCTATCAAATCTTGGTAAATTATTTCCTCTTCAATACCTATAATTTTATTCACTTCTTGATATTCTGCATAATATCTTAGTTTCGTAAAAAGGTAAAACAAATCTAAGTTCTCCAAATTTGCATTAAACACACTTCGTTCACCAGAAGTTTTTACTATATCTGGATGTGACCATATTTGATCATAAGTACGATGCAAAGCTAAATAATCTAAGCCAGTTAAATAGGTTGATTTTTGTCGAATCTTTTCTGCTAATTTTTTTGATTCCTCTTCAAAACAAGGATGATTCCTTTTAGATAAAATATCAACTAATATGATTTGCCTATTTCTTTGCTTCTCTAAAGTATCCGACACAATCAGAAAATCCTCTACTAATAACCGTAAATCATACATTAAATCATTTATCCGCTTTTGTTGATATATTTTATTACCAAACAACTTACTATATAATTTCTCTCTAGTCAATTGAGGGTTATCATAGGTAGGATGAAATTTTTTTAATAAACTATATAATTGAACTAGTAATACATTAGAATTATGAAAAGGAGATGCCAAAAATTTTTTAAATCGCTTCAACTCTAAGGGCGATAGCGCTTCTAATAATTGTATTAATTTAGAAGTTTGAATATTATTTTTTTTTGTTATTTGTTCCCTCATTTATCCTTTTTAAATAAACGCTCTATACTATTTGAACTACTTTTCTTAGGTATTTTAGCCTTATTTACCGTAAATGTAAAGAGACTTTTTTCTTTATCCAAATATTCGCCTTTAATTTTCTAGCGGTTCAAAAAACTCATAATCAACTACAAATCAACCTATTAACAAACATAAAAATCTATTTTTCAGCGATAATAGCATTTTTTTGTATAAAATATTTTTAATTTATTAATAGATATTTGTCCTCTATTTAACTACCAGTACAATCTCACATTAAAACAACCCATTATCAAAAAATAAAATAACAACAATTCTATTCTCTGATAACCTTTTTCTAAAATAGCAATACTAAAACAATATTAATAGCTATAAAATAAAAGCAAGATAGTAAACCCAATAAAAGATATCAGATGAAATCATTTAATAACCTCCTAGAGAAAGATAGCTTCCAAACTTGAAGCATTTTTTTCAAAAACCCAAATGGGCGTTACCTTTTAGTCTGACACCCAAAATAGATAATCAATTAGGCTTATTGGCTATGAATTTACTCATAGTCAATAGCTTATCTATTGCCACAAAACAGCCTAAAAAAGATACTCAATATCCAACCTCTCTCAACTATTAAATCAAGTCATGCCTATGGAGGAAAAAGTAACCGTGTTTAAATATTTAATGGCAATTGCTATAGCAGATGGAAATATAGATACTAGTGAAAAACAAATGCTTAATCAAGTAGCCCGTAATTTAGGATTGAAAAAAGAAATGTTACAAGCGGCTTAGTAGTTAGTAAGGTTTGTAGTTAGATCTCCAAGCATTTTCAAAATCTTGGAGCGTCTAAGTACCATCCAATTAGTAGCCTATTTTTTAAAATATCATCGCTCTTATACTTACTTAAAGTCAAAAAATTAACACCTTTTTTTATAAAATATCAAAAAAATAAATTTATTTTTTACCTCGTATATTTTTTTTTAAAATTATTTTTATTCGCATCAATTGTCAAAAATTTGTCATATACGTAAATTTTAACATTTTTTATTTCGGTATTAAACAGATAATTTACCTACTTTTGACATTAAATTTATCCATAATTTATATTGAGTATCTTTTATTTACAAATTATAAATTTTGGATAAACCAAAAACCGGAACGATTTAAGTAGTATAAAAGTCAAAATGTCAAAATCTGACAAATACCTTGATATTTATATTTGTTAAAAATATTTGTGTTGCTTGGTATTTGACTTATATATTGAAAGGCCTTACCTTTGAAGTCCCATATTTAATGAATTCCTATCACAGACTATTTAAACAAAAGAAAATCCTAGCAGACTAAAAAATAGTTTATAATTTCCCAATTCAAAAAAGGAAAGATTATAAATAATTTTCAAGCATAAAATAAAATTCGCTTGAGGAACGTTTATTATTTTTTCCGAAAAATTATCCCAACTTAAAGCGTTGGTTTTGACGTATTTATTTGCTGTATTTTTGCTGACCCACAGCGGAATCAATCCCACATCGATTCTTAAATACTTTTATAAATTACTCTAAATCAATCAATTAAGCTTATTTCAGATAAAGCCTATATGGACTTTATCCGTATGAACATTTTTTCCGTGAACTAACGTATCCAAAATTATTGACATGAACAAGGTTAAAGTATTGCTCCTATTGAGTATAGGAGTGCTGTTGTCTATTACAACAGTTAAAGCAAATGTAACTGATGCATTTGAGTATGATTATGCTGCTGCAAAAGCATTCTACACATCTTACTCTGAAGCAGAAATTAAGTCTAACGTGATGAATTCTAATCACGTATTAGCCAACCATTACGACGCTTCCGTCCAATATTTCGTTAAAGACAATTTATATTACGGTAGAAAAGGTTTTTCTAAGACTTTAGGAAGAACAATGATGTATTTTCCTATCATCGAAGAGTACTTGAAGATGTACAATATGCCTGATGATTTGAAGCATCTGGTCATCGTTGAGTCTCACGCTAATCCACACGCCACTTCTCATTGTGGTGCTAAAGGCTTATGGCAAATGATGCCAGAAACAGCTAGAAGATATGGCCTAGTCGTCAATGCCAATCAAGATGATAGAAAAGATCCTAGAAAAGCGACAGAAGCGGCACTTCGTTATTTGTCCTACCTATACAACTTCTTAAATAAAGATTGGACGTTGGCTATTGCCGCTTATAACTGTGGTGAAGGGAGAGTCAAAAAAGCAATCCGAACAGCCAACAGCTACGACTTTGATAAAATCAAACATTTGCTACCAAAGCAAACACAAAAATATATTCCAGCCATTTTAGCAGCAGGGTATTCTGTTGATAATTACGCAGCTTATGGTGTAATTCCTGCAAATACCCCTTATACCTTAAGGTTTACAAATACGGTGAAAGTTTTTGATAAATTGACTTTCGCAGAAATTTCTACCATCACTAATACACCAGTAACAACGGTACAAAAATTAAATCCTTCTTATTCAAAAGGATATGTACCAACTAGCAAAAAGGGAAATTATGTGATTCTTCCTTCTGTGAGTAGCCATCAATTGAGCAGTCACTTAAAGCGATCTAATAAATACGCTGTGACCATGCGGTTCTAATTGTAGACATTCACTAAACAAAACCTAAAACTTTAAAAAATGCTGGAACTAATGATATTCATGACCATCTTATATCTTTTAAACATTTTAAGAACTCAGGCACCTTCTGAGGCGATTTAAGTATAAGAGACTTGTAATCCAAATAATAAATTCTTATTTAGATACAAGCCTATCTATTTGACACCAAAAGTGCATTTGATTGTTAAGTTTGGCGGAAAAAAGTTTCCGCTGGTAAAATGGATTTTAGGTAATTATAAAATAGAGATGCCATCGTATTTAAGACTATAACGGAGTTAACAAATCTCGAAGAAATATAGAGTTGTTTTGCAGCTCAAAACTTATATCCAATTTTATTATACCAAAATACGAGATCTTTTAAGAAATGATGAATGATAAATGATGAACGATGAATTCGTTGAACATCAAAATCTTATTTTAAAAAATTAATAGGGTTTTAACATTTATGTTCGCTCTTTTCCCAATGATCTTGGCCAAACATTTTTTAATCTCATGTGCGAAAAAGGGTAGCTTGATTAAGTTCGAGTTACCCTTCTTTATTTTTACAAGATGACAGGATTCTGCAAGATTAACAGGATTTCAAGACGGTTCACGCTTCACGGCAAAACCCCAATAATCAATACTTTAATTTTGGATAAACACCGTTATTGGAATAGTCTCGACTTCTATTAATGCTTACTATATCTTCATCCGTGATGCCAATATCCAACCGACTACCCTACATCCGTGTTGTACCTACATCTGTGTTATATCTGCAATTTGTAGATAAAATATGGTTAAATTTCCCTACCTTAGCCATCAAAGGAAAATGAATCAACCGATGTCCAATTTTCTAATAGATATACCGAACTTTACCACTTAACAAGTTCATCATTTATCGTTCATCATTCATAATTAATAGTTCATCATTCTAAAAATCCTATCCTCCTATGAGTGCCGTTTTATTTGAAAAAATCAACCAACATATTGGCTTAGTAACTATCAATCGACCAAAAGCCATGAATGCCGTCAATGGCGATGTTGCCCAAGGCATTGCTGCTTTAGTGGATCAAACCGAAGCAGATGATGATATTTGGGTCGTTATCCTAACGGGTGCAGGCGACCGTGCTTTTTGTGCAGGTGCTGACCTAAAGGAAATTAGTAAAGGCAACGCTCAAAATTTATCCGTTCCCGAAAAAGGTTTTGGAGGCTTGGTGTATGCCAAAAGAACCAAACCTTGGATTGCTGCTGTCGGTGGTTTTGCCCTAGCTGGCGGAACAGAATTGGCCTTGGCTTGTGATATGATAGTTGCTTCCCAAAAATCTAAGTTTGGTTTGCCCGAAGTGACTAGAGGCATTGTAGCAGCGGCAGGTGGTGTCTTTCGATTACCCAGAGTATTACCCAAAGCCATTGCTATGGAGTATATTGCCACAGGCAAACATATTCCCGTTGAACAAGCCTTACAATTTGGCATGATTAATCGCTTAGTGCCTGATGGGCAACATTTGGAAGCAGCCATTGAATTAGCGACGACCATTAGCGAAAATGCCCCAATTGCGGTCAGAGAAAGCTTAAGTGTAGCTCGGCAAGCTTTAAATCTAGAAGACAAGGAATTGATTGATCTAATGCATACCGCTAGTAGAAAAGTCTTTGCAACAGCAGATGCGAAGGAAGGGCCTTTGGCTTTTGTGGAGAAGCGGAAGCCTAAGTGGGTTGGGAAGTAAGTAGATATTATCTAAACCAATAAGGAATGAATTAAAATATTGACCACAAAAAGATAGCAAGGTGCAGCGCACCGCCTACATTTGTATCATCCCGAAGGGTC
>CAZXYA010000608.1:0-5354 GCA_964644655.1 uncultured Saprospiraceae bacterium
AAACAAGGTAGAGATTGTTCTCGTTTGAACTAATCTTATCCAAAACTCACGTTAGAAAAGGTATATTTTGATAATAAAGCCGCAACTTATCCATCTTATACTGATGCTACTATAGCCGAAATCTTAAAAGGAATCAATTTGATTGGGGAAGATAATGATACTATTGGACCTTATGTCTTAATAATAGATGAAATTAATCGTGGTAATGTTTCCCAGATTTTTGGAGAATTAATAACTTTAATTGAGGATAACAAACGAATTGGAGAACGGGAATCATTAACAGTTAATCTTCCTTATAGTAAAGAGCCACCTTTTGGTGTACCAGCTAATCTATATATTATTGGTACAATGAATACTGCTGACCGAAGTGTAGAAGCTTTAGACAGTGCTTTAAGACGTCGATTTAGCTTTAAAGAAATAGCTCCAAACTCTGCAATTATCAAAAAATATGGGGAACAGAAAGAAAATAAGGGTATTTTGACTATCAATACTACTCCTTTTGATTTAGCTAAGATTTTAGACACCATAAATGAACGTATTGAAATTCTTTTGGATAGAGACCATTTGATAGGGCATAGTTATTTCCTAAAAGTAAACGACGAGCATACCTTAAAAAATGCCTTTGCGGAAAATATTATTCCTCTTCTACAAGAATACTTTTATGGTGATTATGCTAAAATAATTTTAGTGTTAGGCGAAGGGTTTTGTCAAGGCAGAAAAGTAGCGGCAAATAAATTGGCAAATATCAGTAATAACTTATATGATACAAGTGTATTTAATGAAAAAGTGATTTATCAACTTACTGATGTCTTTTCAAAAGATTTTAACTTAGAATCGGCTCTTCAGAATTTGTTAGGAGAGGATAAGGATGAAACCAATTGAAATGAAAAAACAATCTAAAACCATTACTCTTTTTGAACATGATTCATTAAAAATTGATAACTGTTTTACGGCTGCACATTTAGCTATTCTACAGAGGTTTTATGGTGAAAAAGGAGTTCCATATTATAATTTAATCCATAATGGAGTCAAATTCTGCGAATATGTAGGCGTACTACAAATTGGTGATTTAACGATTGAAATTTTACCCAAAGCAGATAAAAATGAATCCCACTCAAAGTGGCAAAAACTATTAATTGGTATGTTACAGGCAGTTGGAGCTTTTAATATTCATGCCCCAAGTACTGCTACTTTAAATATAAGGCCTAATTTCATTTTAGATTTATATTTTGAATTATTTATTAAAGAATTAGAACAGCTACTCCATAAGGGTTTAATTAAAAAATATCGTAGAAAAGAAGGTAATAAAACTGCTCTAAAGGGCAGCTTACATTTTAGTAAACAATTACAACACAATATTATTCACCAAGAACGATTCTATGTGCGTCATAGCACTTATGATAAAAATCATCTAATACATCAGCTGTTGTATAAAACCCTTTTACTACTAAAAAGAATCAATACCAATATCCAATTAAACAGTCGAATTGGCAGATTAACATTAGATTTCCCAAAGCAAGCTGATGTAAAAGTTTCAGATGCAGTTTTCAATAAGCTTGAATTTAATAGAAAAAATGAAAGTTATAAAAATGTCCTACAAATAGCTCATTTGTTGTTATTAAATTACCATCCTGACCTAGTTACGGGTAATCAGCATGTGCTGGCTTTAATGTTCGACATGAACCTTCTATGGGAACGATTTGTATATGTGAGTCTAAGAAAATTAGCTAGTAAGGATATGAAAGTTTTAGGTCAAAATTCTACCTTTTTTTGGACATCTACTTCTGGAAACCGTTCAAGTATTAGACCAGACATTGTTATAGAAAACGATAATGGAACGAAATTAGTGGTAGATACCAAATGGAAGAACATTGGCACTAATAATCCCTCCATTCAAGATTTAAGGCAATTGTATGTATATCATCAATATTTTCAAGCTACTGAGGTTATGTTAGTTTATCCTGGTAATACATCCGAAACAAGTGGAAAATATTACCCTGCAAATGATAAGGAAAAAGAGGATAAAATTTGTAGAATTATTTCTATTCCGATTCCGGATAACAATATTAATATTTATTCTTGGCAGGAAGAGATTGCTAAAAAGATATTTAGTAGGGGGATAGATAGTAATGTTTAATTTTTTTTTATAATATTCATAAGTAAGGTATGAATTCTATCTTTTAAATCGATTTATTTTCCTTTCACATTTTTTAATTAAACTTGGAAAGTTTTCATCCATAATTTTAATCCTTTTTCTGATAGAAGTTTCGTCATCTATACCCCAAAGTGATTTTTCTCCAAGATTAATAATAGATTTCATAAGTACCAAATAAGAAATAATGCTTCCCTCTGCATCCCATTTAACATATAAGTCTTTTTGAATTGATGATTGAAATAAGGATAGTGCAAAACAATCGCACTTTTCTTCCATTTTTTGATGTTTTTTAGGGTTTCTAAATATTTTCCTTCCTTTTTTTAGGTAAATATGTGCTAATTCATGGTGTAGCATAAAAGAAAGTGTTCCATAAAACCTAACATAAAACAAAGATGCGTACAACCATGGCTCATCAATTTGTGTTTTTGTATCATCTTTTAGATTAAATTCAAAATCAGCAATGGAAAGATAAAATAACGACCTCATTAAACCAGAGGTCATAATTATTTTATTTGGTCCGAATGCCAAATCTAAGGGTGGATTATTTCCGTTAATAACTTTAAATTGAACGTTCTTAATCTTATTATAAAACTTTGGGTATCTTTTTAAAGTTTGTTTAATATCTTCAAATATTTCCTTTGAATAAGTTATAAGCCCTGAAGGAAGAACAACTTCCTCTATTGGATGTCTATATTGATTTGAAAACACTAATTTTTGGGGAAGGTATGTTTCATAAAAATCTTCACGGAGGATATCATCATCCATAAAATCAAATTCAGCATTATCTAAAGAGTCAAGAAATAAAGTATTTCTCCACTCTATGACTTTTGGGAATTTGTTCAAAATTTTTAAATCTTGAGAATAAAGTGGCGCGAAAAAAAGGTAAAAAATAAATAGGAGCTTAATTTTTCTTGATATATCCTGATTCATTATTATTAATTTCAAATTTTACATTCCCACTTAGACCGCTTCCAGATAAATTTAGACCAAATACTTTTTTCGCTATATATAATGGCTTTTCAAATTTTTTATTTAAACTATAGGTTCTGGTATCATCAATTTTAAGGCTATCTTTTATATTTCCAATCTCTATCTTACTAATTTCTCCTGACTGCTCAAAAGATTTTTTTTGAGTAAAAATTACATTGGCCTCTCTTGCTTTGTATGTTTCTGTTATAATGTAACATTTAGGAATTTTTTTGTTACCCTTAAAAAAATTTTTTATGTCGAAAGACATTTTTTCTAATTCACTCTTTACTTTAAGTAGTTCTAATCGTTCTTGATTGATTTTAGCAAATTCCATTTTATAAGTTACGTTTTTACTTTTTTCAAATTTTATATTTGAAGGTAGTGCAAGGATTTCCGCAATAACTTGAATATTTGTATTTCTAGTTCCAGCTATTGTTGGTAATTCAGCCAATCCTTCAATTATTTTGATTGATTCAGGAAGTGAACCTAGTGGTTGCTCTGCACCAGCTCTATCTATAAAATATACAGTTCCGACTTTATCCAATTCGTTGGGTGAATCATGAAGATAGATATTTGGAAGAAAAATGGGCTTAGGACTAGGGCATCCAAACAAAAGTAAACCAAGGGTGAAAAGTATGATTTTTGTTGAAGAATTTGTATTCATAACTTTAATTTAGATTGCTTTTAAAAAATTATAATTGATTTATGGTTTCTAAACAAGAACAATATTACTGCTTAGGCTTTTTTTTAAGAAAGCCGATTAACATTAGTCAATGATACAATCAACAGCCATAAAGCATTATGTTTTTTTTGTGCTTGGTGTTTAAATATTTGTAGTTGGTTAAAACTATTTTATAAGTGGAGATTTAATGATTTTAAATAATAGATGTTAGTAGGATTTATTCCATCTAATCCAATCTAACTTTTAAGATAATTATCTTTTAAATAGTCATTCATAAACACTTCGGAACAGTAAAATAGGTATCATTACTACCAAAATAAGATTTATCTGGATGTCCATACCGAACCCCATAGTGGTCAGTTTTTCCATAATCATTTAGCCAAATAGTTACCTCGATTTTTTTGTTAAGCATACCAGAACAATAATTTCCTTTCTCAATGCTTGTTAATTTATTAACACCAATGGAATAGAGCATAGCTTCGGCTTCTTTTAAGTTTGTAGATTTGGAACAGTCAAAAGGAAAACTAATTAGTGGATTTTGAATTTCATCAACACTAATATTAATAGGCGAATTTATTTTATCCCACATAAAATGAATGCCAAGGATAACTCCTATCAAAAGAACTGAAAGTATTCCAGCATAAAGTAATTGCTTTGTTTTATTTCTTGACTGAACTTTATTTTTAGCAACTTTTATAACTTCCACCTCTTTTAATATATGATTTTCTTTTAGTTTGGATATTTGCACATCCTCTATTTTTTGGTTTGGTCTTACAGAGCAGCCTTCAATGTTCATTGAGTTAACTAAATCTTCCCAAGAATTAAATCCTAAATAAATAGCGAACTGATTTTTTGTTTTCGATTGAGGGTTTTTAGTGATTTTATTGATGAAAATTTTTCGGAATACACTTGCATCAATAGCAGACCAATTTTTAATTGCACTATTATTTTCGGATAACTGTATATCAAATAATCTAGCAATTTTTTTATCTTTTTGGCAGGTCTCTTTCACTTTTGCTTCTAAGTCTGATAAGAACGAAAGAATTGTACTTTGTTCCCATGTCTTGGGATGCCCAACTTTATGACGTTCTCCATATCCTTTTTCCAATTCATTTGCTATATAGTCCCAATAATTTTTAGATAAACTCATTTGCAAACAGTTTGCAGAATCTAGGCAAAAGGGTTTTGCAAACGTTTTGCCGAGGAATTTCTCGACTTTCCCTTCACCTTTGTTCTCGTTAACAATAATTAAACCCTAGCTGCGCAGCTTTATTTCACGGAAGGCCTTCCAAAACTTTAAAACTAATCACAATGATGTTTTTAAATGTTTTGGTCGCTTTAATGTCCAATGGTGGTTTTGCTTTTATTATAGAGCAAGACAATACTGGAATATAAGCTAAACTAGAGATAGTCCTCGTCTTAACCTTAAAATTAAGACGAGGCTATTTGTAATCTAGTTTATTTAAAAGGTTCGTTGATTTCTAAAACATGGTGAATATACTGGATAAATATAGCTGTACCAAATGAGCGCTAAAATTAAGGGAATAT
>CAZXYA010000609.1:0-5345 GCA_964644655.1 uncultured Saprospiraceae bacterium
ATGAAACAAACCTGGAATGAAGATTTGGCAGAACATAGAGTGGATGGTACTGCTGAACCTGGAATCCTAAATCTTTAATTCTTTCTTATTATCTGAATGATAAAATAAAGGAATTGAGAGCCGGATTAAACGACATGCCCGACAATCAATTTAAAATAAGCGGTAAAATTTATGACAAACAGCAACATGTTTTTAGGGAGATATATCCTGATTTGATTTGCATGGATTATTCGAGTTTTAATTGAGGAGATTTATTGAACTAAAATTATAAAAAATGAATATTACGACATTAATTCCATTCTCGACAAACAGCAAATCGGACGTTTTTGGTGTCTTCGCTAGCAGCCTTTGTATGGTGCATTGCTTGGCAACACCATTAATTTTTGTTGTGCAAGCGAGTACCATTCGATGTAGCGAAGTAGGGCCTTTGTGGTGGCGTACATTAGACTATTTGTTTTTAGTGATTTCAATCTCTGCCATTTATTATTCGGCTAAAAAGACTTCGCTCAAGTGGATGCCGAAGGCGATGTATATCAGTTGGGGTGTATTGGCTTTTTTGATTATAAATGAAGGACTACATCTGCTACCTATTCCCCACATGCTAGTTTATTTACCTGCATTTAGTTTGGTTTTTCTACATTTGTACAATTGGGATTATTGCCGTTGCGATAAAGAGGAGTGTTGTACAGCAAAGCAATCAGCTAAAGGATGAAGCAAAAATGGACCAATTTAGAGGGGAACATATTGGGTTAGTATATCAGAAAAACTATTTTATTGAATCCCTGTCCGTTTTAGATAATCTCATAATCTCTCCCTATTGTACCAAAAAAAAACCGAGTAAAAACCATTGCCAAATTCGAGGCACGTTGAAATTAAATTATAATGACCCCAATGAATATTATTATATTTTAGAGAATGCTGTTCCTAAAAAGTAAGAAATTTTTAAACGTCTATTTCATGAATGTTAATAAGCAATTTCTATTGGTATTTTTAGCAGGCATCATTGGCAGTTTAGGTTGGCTATTTTCGGGTAAAGAATCCGCAAGCACTAAGAAAGTCGGTGACTTGAACTATGTTTTTATCCCTGCTGGATTGTTTACTATGGGCTGTATAAATGGGGACACGCTTTGTTGGGAAGAGGAGTTACCACAAGCTTAGCTCTATGGATATAGAGAAAAATCAGCAATTTTGTTCCTTTTTATAAAACTTTAGAAATAGATTTAAAAAACAATGAAAAGAAGAAAATTTGTACAACTATCAGGAATGGGTGCTATTGGCGCACCCTTAGCCAGTTATGCGGCTAATGCAGGAACTACTTTTACTACCTCCCCCGAGATTATAGTCATTGGCGCTGGTACTTTCGGTGTATGGACCGCCTATCATCTTAGCCAAATGGGAGCTAAAGTTACTTTACTAGATGCTTACGGTCCAGGCAATTCCAGAGCTAGTTCTGGAGGAGAAACTAGATACATTCAGGTGAATAATGACAATAATATCTATGTGCAAAGTGCGGTGCGGGCTTACGAATTGTGGAAAAAGGTAGAGGCCGCATCTGGCGAAAAACTAGTACTAGCGGCGGGATATTTAACCATGTCCACGAATAAAGGATTTCGTTCACTTGCTTTGAAACGACAACAACAATTGGCAGCGCAAGGCATCCATAACATGGAAATACTTAATCAAAGTGAAATTAAGTATCGCTGGCCGCAAATTTATTCGGAAGATATTGCCATAGGTGCCTATTATGACGGCGGCGCTGCGGGTAGTACGCTGATGGCTCGAAAGGGTATTCAGGTAGTTGCTCGACAGTTTGTCCAAAATGGCGGGACGTTAACCATTGCCAAAGGAATACCCATTATCAATAAAGGAAAAGTTGAAGGCATTAATGTAGGGGGCAAATCTTTAAAAGCGCAACACTACGTATTTGCTTGTGGTCCTTGGTTGCGCCAACTATTTCCTGATCTACTTTTACCAAAACTACAAATACAAAGGCGAGACGTATTTTTTGTAGGTACGCCTTCTGGTAATAATCAATTTTCTCACCCCAATTTGCCAAACTGGAGTGTTTATGGAAGTGGCTATTATGGTTTTTCAGATATTGAAGGAAGAGGTTTGAAAGTAGCGCCATATCCCGATTATAATAGCTTTGAACCTGATATGGATGAGCGAATAGTAAATCCATATCAAGCAAAGCGGGCGCACGATTTTGTAAAAAAACGCTTTCCTGCGCTAGCTGACCAGCCAATTATAGAAAGTCGGGTCTGTCAAGTGACCAATTCTGTTGATGGTAATTTTATTGTCGACCAACTACCTTCTTCGGAGAATACTTGGATAGTCGGGGCAGGTTCAGGGCATGGCTTTAAACATGGTCCAGCTATTGGCGAATATGCAGCTAAAAGAATATTGGGCGAGCAAGTTGATTTGGATTATAATCAACTTTTCAAGCTTAAACAGAAAGATTTTTAGTAGCTAGTGGCTCAAGTCATAAGTAATTGATAATTTATTTTTGTTGGCCTCTATTGTAGCCATTCACTATTCAGCGAAAGCGATTTCGTTACATTGGATGCCAAAAGTGTTATACGGTTGTTGGGGCGTTTTGGCTTTTTTGATTATCAACGAAGGGTTGCAATTACTACCTATTCCACATATTCTTATTTATCTGCCTGCATTTAGTTTGATTTTTCTACATTTGTACAATCGGAAATATTGTCGATGTGAAAAAGAGGAATGTTGTACCGCCTAATCAAATTAAGTAATGAAGGTTAATTAATGGGATAATTAAGATACTGTGCTGGTAGTGAGCGTTTTCTTCAATCCTTCTTTCCTTCAATAATTCAATCCTTATACTTAGAAAAGGAGTATTATGATTAAAATAAAAGAACTATCCTATAAATACCCTGATGGACCTTTGATTAAATTTCCAGATTTTGAAGTAGAAGCGGAAGAGTCTCTTTTGGTATTAGGGGAATCAGGTAGTGGTAAGACTACCTTATTGCACTTATTGGCAGGCTTTCTACGACCAACTACTGGAGAAATTTGGATAAATAATACCCCCCTTTCGCAGATTAATACGGCGAAAATGGACCAATTTAGAGGAGAACATATTGGACTCGTCTATCAAAAAAACTATTTCATAGAATCTCTATCCATTTTAGACAATCTGGTGATTTCCCCTTATTGTACAAAAAAAAATAGAGTAAAAACGATTGCTAAAAGACTAGGCATACTAGAGGCCTTAAGTCGTTACCCTAAACATTTAAGTATAGGACAACAACAACGAGCGAGTATTGCCCGTGCGGTAATGAATCTACCTCAATTACTGCTTGCCGATGAACCGACAAGTGCTTTGGATTATAATAATTGTCTAAATGTCATTACTTTATTAAGGGATGAAGCACTTGCTAATAAGTCGGCATTAGTAATTGTGACCCATGATGACCGACTGAAAGGAGAAGTTGATAATAGTATTGAATTATTTCCAATTACCACTCAAATGTATTAGTCGATGATTGCAAAAATTGCATGGAAAAATATTATTCATAAACCTCTAAATACTGCTTTGTGTATTGGCCTTTTGATGCTTGGTGTGGGTATTATTACGCTATTGCTTTTAATGCAGCATCAATTAGAGCAAAAATTTAGGCGAGATTTACAACATATTGACCTGGTAGTCGGTGCAAAAAGTAGCCCCTTACAATTAGTGCTTTCTGCGATTTATCATTTGGATGCCCCTACAGGTAATATCAGTTTAGCAGAAGCTCGAAAAATAATGGACCATCCAATGGTAGAAGAGGCAATTCCCTTAGCTTATGGAGACGCTTATCAAGGGTATCGTATTTTGGGAACAACTCCTGATTATGTGAAAAAATACGATGCTCAAGTTCGAGATGGACGACTGTTTGCCAAAAAAATGGAAATCACTTTAGGTGCAGCTGTGGCAGCGCGAACTGGTTTGACCGTAGGTGCTACTTTTTTTGGCGCACATGGAGAAGAAAAAGGAGGGACGCATGTCCACGATAATTATGCTTACACGGTAGTTGGCATTTTAGAAAAAAATAATACTGTTCTAGACAATCTACTACTCACCAATTTAGAAACAGTGTGGCAGGTGCATGCCAATCATCCTAAGCTGCTTCCACCGATTGATACCATACATGCGACTACCTTAGACCTCAACCATGAATATCATGACCACGACCATCATATTGACGATCATAGTCATCAGTCCACTATTATCGCTGACAGCATGGATATTACAGCAATTCTATTAAAATACAAAACAAAAACATCGGCACTAAGCATGTCACGACTCATTAATGAACAGACCAATATGCAAGCGGTCTTACCAGCTTTAGAAATCAATGGACTGTTTCACCTGATAGGAGTTGGCATAACAACCCTACAATTAATTGCAGGCGGCATTATGTTGATGGCAGGATTTAGTGTCTTTTTTGTCCTTTATAATCGCTTAAAAGAGCGAAGATACGAATTGGCACTCTTGCGCTCAGTTGGTTATAAACAAATACATCTTTTTGCTTTACTAGTTTCTGAAGGTATTATTTTGGCTGGATTGGGCTATATTTTAGGTTGGGGATTGAGTCGTTTGGGTTTGCGCTTCGTGAATCGACAGGCACAACATGATTTTAATTGGCAATTTGATAGCGGATTAGTGGCAGGAGAAGGCGTTTTATTACTTGTCACTTTTGGCGTGGGCATTTTAGCTGCCCTCATTCCCGCTTGGCAGGCAATGCGTATGAATGTATCTGCCACTTTATCAGAAAAATAGGTTTAATAGCAGGTTGCATTAAATACGGTTTAAAAGCCTAAATTGTCCTGTTTTTATAGCGCTAATAAAAGGCTCTATTTGCTTCTTTATCAAATTCAATGAATGTATACCCATATTTTTGCATTAACCTATAAAAATCACCTCTCCTAGGATTAGGCACCTTTCGTTTTCCTGTAATTATTTTTTGTGAATTTGTTTGGTCTATGGATAGTTCCGCTGCTAATCTATCTGGACTAATTGCAGGTCGTTCTGATAAAAAATGTCGGAAGTAATCTGTGAGGGTTAATAGTTCCATAGCGAAAATATACGTAGTTTTGACCACATATTGTAGTCAAAAGGGTTTATATAACTAAGTTAGCCTTCATTAGAACAAACAATAACCAATGATAAAATTTTTTAGAAAGATTAGGCAGAGCCTACTGGCTGAAAATAAATACAGTAAGTATTTACTTTATGCCCTTGGTGAAATTATACTTGTGGTAATAGGGATTTTAATTGCACTACAAATTACTAACTGATGTTACGCAAAGAAAGTTTATTGAGCACCAAAGGTGCGGCA
>CAZXYA010000610.1:0-5342 GCA_964644655.1 uncultured Saprospiraceae bacterium
TTTGGAATGAACTCCTTTTCTTCTGAAGGGTAACCTTCTTTCTTGAGAAATTCTGTGTTTGTTTCTTCTTCTATTAGGAAAAAATTTTGAAGATATCTACTGTTTTTTGTTGATATTTTGGAGTAAGTCGTCCAATTCATTGGCAGGACTACTGTTTTGCATGCCCTCATAAATATGGCTATTCATTTCCATTAAAATATCTAATTGTTCTGCTGCGGGCAAGGTCTCCACAATTTTTTCAATTTGATTAATATAGTTGTCGTAAACCTTTTGAGTTGATGGGTGATGAAAGTTAATTCTTTGGAAGTTCATATTGATAGCTTTTTATAGATTTTTCTAACTCCTCCCAATATGCTTGCATTTTTACAAGCATTTTCTTTCCCTCCTTGGTTAAAAAATAATATTTTCTTGGAATTCCTGATGCCTGTTCCACCCATTTCGAATCTAATAAAGATTCTTTTTTTAATCTATTCATTAGTGGATATAAAGTGCCTTCAGCAATTTCAATAGCGGTTCTAGTTTTTATATTTTCTATTAATTCATAGCCATATAATTCTTTTTGACTTAAAGCTTGCAGGACTATGAATGATAGGGTACCTCTTTTGATTTGAGATTTCCATTTACGTAAAAATTCATCGTTCATATTTCAAATATATAACAAAATACATAGTAATGCTATGTATTAAACGGAAAAAGTAAAACATCTATTTTTACTTTAAAAATTGGGCTTGCCGAGCCCCAAAGTGGGTGAGGCGTATTAAAAGAAACTTACTTTACATTGTATTTAGTACCACCTAACAGGTAAATAAAAATTCATAGTGGTTTTTTTTTTGAATAAGCAATAAGGCAGCTCTTAACTCAAGCGGTCTTAAAAAAATGGATTTTCTTAATTTATTGGTTGTTGATAAATTAGCTGGCGAAGGCGGGGCAAGAATGCCATAAGTTGGTATTTTTCTTTCCATTTTGACGGATAGATACCAATCCTCGATAGTTGCTAATTCAGGAGGGGAAATTTGTCCTTTCCGTAAAGCTTCTTTTAATAAGGGTTGTAGCCTTGGGTAAAGTTTATCTTTATTGGCATAGGCAGTTGATATAGAATTATGGTGACTCAATATAGTTGACATCCAAATATTATTGCCGATTAATTGTTCCCCTGGGTAACCATAACTGGCTAGTATATCCTCTAATTCAGCCATTTGTTTTTCGCTATGAGGAGCAAATTTTTGTTCGGTATATTTATCCTGTCCTTTTGAAGTAAATCTAAATAAAGCCTTGAATGCTTTCTTTTGGTCTTTTGTATACATTCCTTTAACTTGGGTTCGTATTTTTTGATTAATGGTAGCTTCTTCGTACTGTTTTCTAAGCGTTTTATATTCGTTTTTAATGGATTTCCAATTTCCATTACCCCAAAGTGGCGTAAGGTATTTATTCTTTTTTATAGATTTTAGAGTCCAACCAGCAAGTATACCTTGTTTCAAATATGTTTTGGCTTTCTTTTTATTATTCGTAATTAAGGCAAGCTGTGTAGCGATTTGATAGTCTCTTAAAAATATAAAATTGTATGCCTCAAATAAGCTTTCATATACTTGTAATGCTTGATGATAGGCTTCTGTTGTTATTAATTTTTCTGCCTTCATTACTTGTAAATGATAATGGGTATAATCCTGATTTTCATTTGCGCTTATGCTTTCTACCGAAAAAAATGATAGCAGTATAAGTAGGAAAATTCTAGGCATTATTTTTATTTTAAGAGTGAGGGTACATTCATTTTTTAGCTGACGCGCTGTTTAGATAGTCAGCTTAAAAAGGGAGAATAATCCGTTGCTAATTTTTTTTCAGCAACGGATTAAGTTAGCAACGCCTGCCTGCCGCAGGCAGGGATTTGACGAACTAGACAATGTAAATTCTCAATACTTGTTTTTAACTGATAGCACAGACTTTAGTCTGTTCGGGATACCCGTCTTGAGACGGGTCAAAACTAGCTTAGTTAGCCTAAAGGCCAGCGTCCCAGACTATTGACCGCAAAAAGATATCAAGGTGCAGCGCACCACCTACATTTGTATCATTCGTACTGGAAAATAAGCCCTAAGGTGCAGCGCACCGACCACATTTTACACTTTTTTACAAAGGTGGTCGGTGCGCTGTACCTCAATCTATCATTTTCAAATTGCTATCTTTTTGCGGTTAATAGCACAGACTTCAGTCTGTGCTACCAGTTGTTTATTGAGAACTTACTAGATAATAATTGAACTATTTTTTCAGTATCAGTTACTTACCTGACGCTCTATTGTACATAATGGATTAAAATAACGTCTGAAATCAACTAATAGGCGCTTTCTTTTCTTGCCCAGCATCTTGTCTAGGCTTAATCAATAACCGTAAAGACTGGTCATAAGTCAAATAACTCCAAGCCCAATTGATAAACACAAATAGCCGATTTTTAACCCCTAAAATCGCCATTAAATGGACAAATAACCAAAGTACCCAAGCAAAGAATCCTTGGAAACTGACAAAAGGTAAATCTGCTATGGCTAAATTTCGACCCACCGTTGCCAAAGACCCTTTATCGAAATATTTGAATGCTTTTAAAGGTTCGCATTTCTCTCTACGTTTTAAATTTTTTGCCAATAAATCGGCTTGCTGAATAGCGACCTGTGCCACTTGTGGATGTCCATTTTTATATTTTTCGGTGGACATTAAAGCAATATCACCCAACGCATAAATAGTAGTCTGATTTTCAACTAAACTATGTTGATTCACTTTTAAGCGACCACCTCTAGTAATAATATCCGTACCTAATCCATGAACAGGGTTTCCTTTAATTCCTGCTGCCCAGATTAAAGTGTTGGTAGCAATTGTTTTACCATCTGCTAAAAGGACGGACTTTCCATCGTAATCTTTTACAAAGGTATCCGTCATAACCTGTACCCCTAATTGCTCCAAATATTTTTTACCTTTCGTAGAAGAAACTTCGGAATACCCATTCAAGACCTTAGAAGCAGCTTCTAATAAATAGATTTTCATACGGCTAAAATCCAGTTCGGGATAATCCTTGGGTAAGATATAATTTTTCATTTCTGCCAAAGCCCCTGCTAATTCTGTTCCTGTTGGTCCACCACCAACAATAACAAAATTTAATAAACTATCAATTGCTTTTTCCTCTGTCTCATTCAATGCCTGTTCAAAATTAGTCAAGATAGTATTGCGCAAATCAATGGCTTCTCCCAATGACTTCATAGGAATGGCATTTCGTTTAATATTTTGATTGCCAAAGTAATTGGTATCTGCCCCAATTGCTAAGACCAAATAATCATAGGTTAATTGTCCAATATCTGTAAGAATTTGCTGATTTTGGGCATCAACTTTCTCTAAACTCGCAATTCTAAAATGAACATTTTGTTGATTTTGAAAAGCTTTCCGCAAAGGAAAGGAAATCGCACTTGGTTCTAAACCTGCGGTAGCGACTTGATAAAAGAGGGGTTGAAATTGATGATAATTATTTTTATCAATCAATACAATTTGGAAGTCACTCTTTTTCAATGATTTAGCCAATTTTAAACCAGCAAAACCACCGCCAATAATAACCACTCTTTTTTGACCATTTTCTGGAATACCTGCTATGTTTTTCATGCGCCTATTTTAGTGAATAAGGGAGCAGGTAATAAATAAGCTACCCAAATTTTAGGAAGTTACCTGCCTGCCAGCAGGCAGGTTTTTTCTTTAAACTAGGCAAAAAACGCAGGCATAGCCGTAGTTATGGCGAGTATTTTTAACGAAGTCTAAAGGAAAAAGAACGAGTAAAATGAGTAGGTTATATTTTACCTATTCCCTAAATAGATATTATTAAAACACTTCTTGCGGAAGGTAAGTTCTTTGAAGTAAGGTTATTTTTATTAGAAAAACAGCATTATGATTAAGTTATTTAATGATTGGAAATAAGTCCGAAATTTGTTTGTTGAGTAACCGATATTTTCAACCCTTTGGCAATTGGATTTTTGGTAATTAAAGGAAGGTGTTATTTTCTCCTTGTACTACCGAATAAAGTTCATTAATCCCTATAATATCGCTTTATATCTACTAATTCCTTCCATTAACCTTTTTCTATTTGCATTTTGTTTTTTAATTTAGCATCTTCACATTTGAGAACCTAGGTACTTATATATGATTTAATTTTATCATGTCGATGAATACAATCACTACTAATAATGAGTACTTTATACTTGAAAACCAATTAAATTTACTAAACCTCAGTTAATGAGTAAACGCCAACGTCGCCTAGCAGCTATCATGTTTACGGACATAGTGGGATACTCTGCCATGATGCAGAAGGATGAGGCCATTACTAATCGGCTGAGGAATCGCCATCGAGAGGTTTTTACTCGCCTTACCGAGCAATATGACGGAGAAATTTTGCAGTATTACGGAGATGGGACGCTAAGTATTTTTTATAGTACGGCGGCAGCGGTAGAATGTGCGGTAGATATTCAACGAGAGTTGAAACAAGACCCTAAAGTGCCTTTGCGTATAGGGATTCATACGGGGGATATTACCTTTAGTGATGAAGATGTCTTTGGAGATGGAGTAAATATTGCTTCACGGGTGGAATCGTTATGTGTGCCAGGCGGTATTTTTGTAACGGGTAAAGTATATGATGATATAAAAAACCATCAATCCATCCGAGCAACAGCAGTAGGAGACTTTGGTTTAAAAAATATTAAGGACAGTACCACTATTTATGCCATTACCAACCCTGGTATTACGGTGCCTAAAAGGAGGTTAACGAGCCCCTCTGCTAACAAAGAAAGGGCAACCAGTAAAAAGAAAAACCTAAAATTTAAGAAAAAGAAAGTTAATTTAATTAAAGTAGCAAAGAGTAAGGCTACTGCTACCAAACTAGCCTTCCCTTTTGGGTTATTTGGTGTACATCGTTTTTACTTAGGACAAAAATTATTAGGTATTCTTTATCCACTATTCTTCATTATGGGCATTTCGGAAGGAGAAGCACTTTTAATTTGTGCGCCACCAATTATTAGCTTTTTAGACATGTTATTATTCAAATCCATGTCTGATGAAGAATTTGATGCGAAATATAACAAAAATGTAGCGACTGCCAATCCACCAGAAACAATAGGTTTTGTAGAAGAAAACGAACAAGCGCAAAGAGCGCAATTGAGTAGCCAAAAAAGCTTTTTGAAAGCTCAGTTTGTTCGACATAAAAGAGCAGGAGAAAATTATTTAAACGAATATGACTATACCACAGCTATAGAGGAGTTTGTGAAAGCGAATGAATTGAAATACGATGATGCACCTGTTCATTTTTATTTAGCTCGTTGTTATTCGAT
>CAZXYA010000611.1:0-5337 GCA_964644655.1 uncultured Saprospiraceae bacterium
GTATTGCTATTGGTGCTTTGATTTTAGGTCCATTTATGAAAGTTATTTTCAATAGTCCAGAAATGCACATTTGGCATCATTCCTACAGTCTCCCTGAAGACCGTTATTATGGTATCAATTTTGGTCTAACCCTCGCTATTTGGGACTATCTTTTTGATACAGCTTATGTGCCACATAATGGCAGAGATATTAAACTAGGTTTTCCAGGTGTCGAGCAATTTCCTGCTGATTTTGTGGGACAGAGTTTGAATGGGATTCGGCAATCTCATGTTGCTCCTGAGGTAGTGACAGATGGAGTTAAATTACCTACTCGGTCGGAGATTGATACCCCTGTAAATATACCTGTTAAGGGAGCAGAATAATTTTCATAAATTAACCTATTTTAACATTTGTCTGTGCGCTGAGTCACCTTTTCCAGAGCTAAAGTAAAATACCTTTGAAATATGAAAGAGAAAGTAACTAAGCTAATTTTAGTTTGCTTAATCTGTTTAGTAATTATCACAGGCGTGGTACTTATTGGGCAACATTTTTTTAATTAAAAAATTCAAAGGTTATGAAAAAGAACATGGGGTCTACTGATAAAGTTATCAGATTTATTTTAGCTGCCTTATTTCTAGGCTTATTTTTCACCAATACTGTAACAGGTACAGCAGGAATCGTTTTAGTGGTACTAGCCTCAATCTTTGTTTTGACTAGTGTTGTTAGTTTTTGTCCATTATATGCAATTGTTGGACTAAGCACTTGTCCTGTGGAATCTAAGGCGTAGTTATTGAAAACTAATGTTGGTTTTAAAATTAAAAAGGAGCTTATCGAGTTAAGGTAAGCTCTTTTATTATTTTAGCTCTATTTATATAGAATTAAAAGCAAATTTGACTTTTTGGTTATTCCTTTTTGACTTAATGATGGTTTTGGAAATGAAGAGATAATCTTGTTTTTCTAGGTCTATTAGATTTGTGGGGGCTTGACAGGAGGTTAGTAGGAAGTAGGAGTATTACTAGCTTTCCTAGTGCTGCTAAAGGTAAGGTTTCTAGTATGCATTTTCGTTTTGTTTGGGGTAAAGCTAGGGAAATTCAGTTTCAAACTGCCTAATTAATGTCAAATTTCATAAAGATAAATTCAATAAAGACCATTAGGTTAACAAACCTTAACAATTTTACGTATATCATTTTGTTATCTAAAACAAAGTTGCCATTCTATGAACACTAGAACAAAATGTAGAAATTGTTGTCAAAAAATATTTAATGAATATTTAGAATCAGTTGATAAGAAAGCATTTTTGGATGAATGTGAACGACAGCACTATCAAGAGCATCCTCTAATCTTTGACTTTCTTTTATTTGAGGCTAGAGAATATTTAATACCTTACGAAACTAAGTGTGAAAATTCAAGAAATAGACATTCGAAACTTTCCGATGAAGAAAAAGATAGAATTAAAAATGAGTTTTTAATTCATCATGGATATAAGAGACTCATAGAGGAAAAATTACTGCAAAAAGATAAACAAAAATATCATCCTTTAGATGATTATGTACTTGAAAATAATGAAGTAAAATCTTTTTTAATTGATTTGCAATCAAGTAGTAGTCATCGGCATGTGGGGTTAATTAATGCTGGAGATAAATATGGAGGAAATTCGGCTATGGTGGATGGAGAGTTTAAAAAGTTTATTGAAAAAATTGATTTATTTTCCGATACTTTACCATCCCAAACTGACATTCCAATATTTTTCAAGTATTGTATAGACAAATTAACCGTAAATTTTATAAATTATTGGGCATTAGCTGTCGAATACCAATCTGTAATGGCTATGTTTTTTCCCTCTATCAAAAGTTCTTACCAGAGACGAATTAACTTTCTTAAAAGAAAACTAACTGAAAATCCAGCACCAAATTTGAATATCTTAACCAATGAAACAAATGTACCTATAATAATCCATGCGAACCAAATCTCTACTATCAAAACCCAAAGATTAGAAATAGATGAAGTACATAATAGTCAATTCTATATCGCCCGTTTGGAAGGATTGAAAAATGACCCAGTTTTTCAAATGTCATCGGTTCAATTTAATGCTTTAAAAGCAGAGTTGTCTAATTTAAACGATGAGGCAAAATGGGGAGAGCTAAAAACGATGCTAGATAATATTCAAAAGAATTTGACTACTAAAGATGAACTCCTACCTTTTTTAGCAGACAGTGGAATTTCTGTAGCTAATAATTTGAGCGCAGGAGTGATATTTGTTTTTTTAAATTATTTGTTAACTGGTAGTTTATGATTCATGACAAATAATTATCAGATTATTTGTGTTGTTTAGTATCAATCTCTTTTATCAGGTCCGAATATGACTCATCCACTTCAACTTCGTCATATAGTTGTTGAAATACTTCTAATGTAAATATTTTTGTAAACAGAGGGCTATTCCTTAATAATACGAGACGATATTCTTCTAATTTTTCATCAGTAACTATTATACCTCGACTTTGGTCAGTAGATTTGAATATTGTTAGGAAAGACTTTATTTCGTTTCTTTTATATGTAATTTCAGGGTCTTCTATATCAAATTTATCTAATAGTGCATTTAATTTCCAAGCGACTTTTGCAATATTAGCATTAGCCATAAGAACTCCAGATTTAGTTTCAGTTTGGATTCTATCTTGGTATTCTGTGTTATCTTCATTATCAGAAATAACCTGTTCTAAATTATGATTAATTTCTTCCTCAGTCAGTTTTAGCTCTTTAGCAACCATATCAAAATTATTCTCAATGTCAGAAAGCATATCTTGGATTCTGTCTTCAGTTTCTGCTGTAGATTCCATGATTGTTCTAACTAAATCTTGATTTTGAATAGCAAGTTCTTCACGCATTTCCGTTGTTGATGCCTCAAACTTTTGTAGAAATTTACCAGACTCTTCAGCCATAAACATCTGTAAAAGATGTTGCGGGAACAAAGAGGCTTTCGCACCATCTCTTCTAATTTTATAGGTGCCACTAGAGGTACAATAAGGTTTGTTTTTTCCAGACGGGATTTCTAATCTAAAAAAAAGGAGTAGTATTCATATTTTCGATAAACACTTCTAGGTCTACAGGTGGCGAACATTGCTGTGCCTTGGAAATTAATGAAAGCTTTTCTTTATCTCCAACAGAGCATCCAACTACTTTACCCTTTTGATTCCCATCTTTATCTTTAATCTCTTTAACTCCGATTAAAATGGTTCCACCGTATTCAGAATTAGCAAATGATACTAAATCTTCACCTTTAAAATTATTACCACTTTCTTTAAATTCTACATCATAAGTTTCAGCCATTTCTAAGACCTTCTTTGCTTTTTTGGATATTCTTTTAAAAATTCTTTGTTTAGCCATTTTTCATTTTTTAGTAGAGAGAATTATCTAAACCATTTACGTTTTTATGTTACGGCTGTTTAAAGTTTTTGTTAAGCAGAACATTCTTTCATTTGAAAACATGAAAATATTTACATATATTTGGTCTTCACTATAAAATGTCGCTTTAAACAAAACGATTAGTATGAAATATGGCTTTGTAATAGATAACCGAAAATGTATTGGCTGTCATGCTTGTACGACTGCTTGCAAGAGTGAGCATGATGTACCAGTTGGCGTGAATCGAACTTGGGTTAAACAAGTAGAAAAAGGAGAATTCCCCGATACACGGCGGCTCTTTTCTGTGATGCGTTGTAATCATTGTACCGATGCACCTTGTGTGGAGATATGTCCAACCGAGGCTTTATATGTACGGAAAGATGGAATCGTAGATTTTGATAAAGACCGTTGTATTGGTTGTAAATCTTGCATGCAAGCCTGTCCTTATGACGCTTTATACATTGACCCAGAGACTAGTACGGCTGCGAAGTGTAATTACTGTGCGCACCGAATTGATGTAGGCTTAGAACCCGCTTGTGTGAATGTTTGTCCAGAACATGCCATTATTTCAGGAGATATGGAAGATGAGACGACGGAAATTGCGCAATTATTGGCTCGACAAGCAGTTAATGTTCGGAAACCAGAAAAAGGTACTCAGCCTAATCTTTTTTATATCGGTGCGGATGAAGTTTCTCTAAATCCAACCGCTACTCCAAGGACTGGGGAATATTTATGGAATGGTCAAACTACAGGAGTTGGTCACTTTGCTAAAGAGGCAGAAAAATTAGCCTTTTCTAATGGTGATGTAATTACTTCTCTTTTGGAAGCAGAAAAACAATATTCGTCCGCAGGAGAAATAGCGAAGAATGGGCCTCAAAAATCCATAGAGCTAATTATGGGTAAAGAGGCTAAGAGAGTTTACGATACACCAGACAAAGGGATTCTTTGGGGATGGGAAGTATCAGCTTATGTATTTACCAAAGCTATTGCTGCAGGTGCTTTTTTAGTACCTTTTATAGCAATGTTGTTTGGTTGGGCAAGACCTGATACAGCAATTTCATGGTGGAGTTTGGGATTAGGTTTATTCTTCTTGACTGCAACGGGTATTTTATTGATAATGGATTTAGACCAGCCTAAGCGATTTTTCTATGTTTTATTACGACCGCATTGGGGTTCTTGGTTAGTCAAAGGTGGATATGCGATTACTGCTTATGGTGGTTTATTAACCGCTATGGGCGCAGCTTTATATTTTGGTTGGGATTTTTTACAAATAGGATTAAGTGGCTTAACAGCAATCGTTGCATCAATTGTAGCCGTTTACACTGCATTTTTATTTGCCCAAGCAAAGGGGCGAGATTTTTGGCAAAGCCCTACTTTAGCGATTCACATGATAGTACATAGTTTGATGGCAGGTGCAGCAGCGTTTACAATTGTGGCATTATTTACGGATGCAACAGCAGATTGGATGACTTACTTAAAATATCTCTTATTTGGTTCAATCGGAATGAATTTAGTAACGATGCTATTTGAATTGACGACTACCCATCCAACGATAGATGCAGAACGAGTATCAAACATGATTACTAAAGGACAATATTCTAAATTATTTTATGGAGGAGTCATCTTATTAGGAAATATCATTCCTGTAGTTTTATTGATGATGAGCGTGGGCAATCCGATGATGATGGCAGCAGCAGGCGCTTTCGTATTATTAGGTATCTATTTTACCGAACATATTTGGGTAGAGGCACCTCAACGAATTCCACTAACTTAAAAACTGGTTTTGATTAACTATATATCATTGACAAATGAATAAGAAAAGAACCTTAGTAGAAAGAATAGCAGAAAAGCTCAAATTAATTCCAGATTTACAAAAGGACCGAGCAGGAGATTTGCAGCGATTAATGCCAAATGGTGATTTGACTAAATTCCCACCAATGGACCAATGGGATGATTGGA
>CAZXYA010000612.1:0-5329 GCA_964644655.1 uncultured Saprospiraceae bacterium
CGAAGAATGTAAAACTGAGTTTGAAAGAATACGAACGCTTGACTAAATTATCTAAAGAATTTGTGATTAAAAAATCACAAGTTATTTCCAAAGCTTATCACGCTTGGGTAGAAGCACGGAAGGCTAATGACTTTACCGTTTATAAAAAGGAATTGAATGAAGTGGTGAATATTTGCCGAGAAGAAGCAGATTTAATTGGTTATAAAGACCATCCGTATGATGCCCTTTTAGATATTTATGAACCTGATGCGAAGACCAAAGATTTAACCAAATTGTTCAAAGATGTCCGAGAGCAATTGGTTGACTTTGTGAAGGAATTAAAAACGAAGACGCCTGTAAAAGATGGCTTTTTAAACAAAAAATACAATAAGGATAAACAATGGGATTTTGGCTTAAAGTTGCTCGAAAATATGGGCTATGACTTTGATGCAGGTCGCCAAGATATATCCGAGCATCCATTTACCATTAATTTTTCGCCAGAAGATGTACGGGTAACCACTAGAGTTGACGAAAATGATTTTATGAATATGACTTGGAGTTGTATTCATGAAGGTGGACATGCACTATACGAACAAGGGCTGCCAAGTGAGCAATATGGCTTGCCTTTGGGGGCTTATATTTCTTTAGGTATTCACGAATCGCAATCTCGACTTTGGGAAAATAATGTCGGTCGAAGTTTACCTTATTGGAAAGCACATTATAAAGGTTTGAAAAAGCAATTCCCTAAAAATTTGGGGGCAGTAACAACCAAAAAATTCTATAAAGCCATTAATAAGATTCAGCCAAATCTAATTCGTACCGAAGCGGATGAATTGCACTACCATTTTCATGTCTTGATTCGTTTTGAATTAGAAAAAGGTTTGATGGAAGGCAAGCTAAAAGTAGATAATCTGGATGAAGTTTGGAATGCCAAGTATAAAGAATACCTAGGCATAAAAGTGCCTGATGCTAAACATGGAATCTTGCAAGACATTCATTGGTCGCATGGCAGTATTGGCTATTTTCCAACCTATTCTTTGGGTAGTTTCTATGCCGCACAATTTTTCCAACAAGCAGAAAAAGAAATTCCCAACTTATCAAAAGAAATTGAAAAAGGAAATAATCAGCCCCTTTTAGATTGGTTAAGAACCAATATTCACCAACATGGGCGATATTATAATGCCGAAGAATTATGTAAAAAAATAACGGGCGAAAAGTTGAATTTTAAATATTTTATGGCGTATGCTCGTCAGAAATTTGGGGATATATACGGGTTGTAATTCTTAGAATAGAGAGCAGAGAGAGAAAAGAGACTTAGCCATAAAACCTATCAGATAGATTGAATCTGTCTGATAGGTTTTTTGCATTATAAAAAGGAATAATATTTGCTACATAAAATAATTACGGTTACTAAAGTCGTTATAAGCGCATATTAACCCCTTTTTCAATACTAAAACTCAATACATGACATCCGTAATTAAATCTTCTATACTAACTATTGCCTTATTGCTGTTAATGATTCCCACCTATGCCCAAATATCCTTTGGGCTGAAAGGGGGAGTTAATGTAGCGGAATTTTCTTTCAAAGACCAAGGTACTACTATTCCTCAATCCTCTATCAATGGTTTTACATTCGGGGCAGTACTGGAAATTGGCATCACAGATAATATTTTTATTCAACCCGAAGCGGTTTTTATTCAAAAAGGAAGTGAATTAAATACATCAATTACAGGATTAACAACAAATGTTAATTACCTAGATATTCCGCTTTTACTAAAAATAAAGCTACTCAATTCCAAATTATTAAATATTAACTTATTGGGCGGCCCTTCTTTTGGTTTGGCACTCAATGGTGAAGAAGCCATCACAGGTGGACAAACAATTGATGTTAATTTTGGTGGAGAGGATGGCCTAAAACGTTTTGATTTAGGGATCAACGCAGGTGGAGGTGTTGGCGTAAATCTAGGGAGTATTGGTGTTTTTGGAGATATTCGCTACCTTTTTGGTGTGAGTGATATTAGCGAAGGAGCCAATCGAGAAATCAAAAATAGAGGCTTGAATTTAAGTATTGGTCTAATGTTTAAGATTTTAGGCTAAATTGTTAAATGATGGAACTGTAAACGATGAAATGTCAATTCGACGAAGTCAATGATGAATAATTCGTCAAATAGCAAATTGATATTTAGATAGTCAGATTAAAAATCAATATAGCAAAAATTACTATTATTACTTAATCACATCTAACATCCGTAAGGGTTTTCTTATAAAATTTCTAAATCAGACGTTCCGTTACAAATTTTGCCATATTGAATGGCAAAATTTGTAAAAAGGGTTTTTAAAGGGTCAGCAAAAATAGATTTTCAAAGAAAATCTATTTTTGCTGACCCTTTAAATCCCCTTTTTTGATTTTATTGGACTCGAAGTCCAATGAAATCAAGATAATTATTCGCTCTATTTAAACAATAAATTATGAATTTGACGAATTTATCGTTCATCATTTCTCATGCTGCTTCAGTTCTAAAATTTCTGACCTTCTTGATTTCTGCATATTCACTAAAAGAAATCATTCTTCCACTTTCTTCATCCCATAATTTATTAAAGATTGTCTTTAAGCTTTGCGTAAAAGTTAGCGTAGTTACATGCTTTTGCAAAACAGGATTTTCCTTGGCACATTTCGCTAAATTATAATTAGGTATTTGCGAACTTAAATGGTGAATATGGTGGTATCCAATATTTCCTGTCAACCAATGAAAAACTCTTGGTAGCTTATAATAAGAAGCTCCTTTAATAGCAGCTATGACATAGTCCCAATTTTCTTTCCATCGTTGATAAGTATCTTCGTGTTGGTGTTGGACATAAAAGAACCAAAAGGCAATGACCCCGAAGAAATAAACAATCGGTAAATGCACCATCAAGAAATTTTTCCAACCAAACAAAAAACCGCAACCAATAAATATTGCCGTAAAAATCAGATTATTCATCGTCATCGCCTTATGAATTCGATTCCAGCCTTTTCGACCATGTCCTAAAAAAGGGTAGCGCATAGAGAAAACCAAATAAATAATTGGTACAACCAAAAATAACATAATTGGACTCCTAAAAATTCGATAGGAAATTTTTCTTGGCGCAGATAAATTATGGTACTCTTCTACGGTCAAAAAGTTAATGTCTCCAAAATCTCTTTCTTCCAATTGCCCAGTATGTCCATGATGATGGCTATGTACTTTTGCCCAATATTTATAAGGCATGGCACTAAAAAGACTACAGAATAAGCCCACTCGATTATTCCATTTTCGTTTTTGAAAAAACGATTGGTGACCACAATCATGTTGTATAATAAAAATACGAACCAAGAAAAAGGCATTAATCATGCCTAGTCCTAGTGTAATCAAATAAGACCAAGACAAGGAAAAATACATCAATGCCCATAAAGCGATAAAAGGCCCAAAGGAATTGATTAATTGTATAATTGCTTTGGTATTATTTGGCTTTTTGTACTGACTGATAATTTTTGCCCAGTCTTTTAAATCTTTTTTAATTTCCTGTTCCATTACTAGACTTAATTTTAAATGATAAATTTTTGAATTTTGAATAACAACTGACACCAATCGGTTAATTATTTATAGTCAAGTTTTGTCTTCAAAAAACGCAGCAATCCTATTGCTGTTTTATCAATTTTTTACAAAAAAGTAGTTCCCAAAAAAGGGTGTTTAGGGTATCGTAATGATTTAGTTTGAATAGAGGTTTGAATAAAATCAGGTGTGTATTTAAATAGCAAACGCTACCAGTTTTTTAGGTAAGACAAGGAAAAAGAGGATTTGTGACAGATTGAGCGTTTTTTTTTCAATATTTTATGAATTGACCTCGTCAAATTGACACTCAATTCATCGTTCATCATTTATAATTCATCGTTGCTTACTGTACTTCTTTCTGAAAAAAAGCAATTAAATTTTGCAAATTTCCATTTTTACAAACGGTAGAAATTTCTTTAGAAACTTGGTCTTTTTTCTCGGTATTTAAAGGAAAGCGAAGTTGAGGTGCTTTAATTTTTTTCTTAGCTCGGCTAATAATTTGCCGACAATGCTCCATTTTTTTATCAAAAATCTCTGTTAATTGTGGATAATCCATTTCAAAACCTTCTTTCAGAATGAGCATACTGAATTCTGGAAAAGTTAGTTTTTGTAATAGCTCACTAACGCCTGTGGATAAATCTTGCTCAAAATCAAACCGGCGAAAATCTATTTCTTCGTAGCGATTCCGCAATTGTTCCAAAGGATTATTAAAATGGATTTCTCTAGTTTTTCTGATTGAATTTAGAAAATTAATACAGATATTTTTAAGCGTCTGAATCAGATAAGCCTTGACATTTTTGATTTTAGTATGGTCAATTTTCAACCATTTTTCAAAAGTATCTTGCACTAAGTCTTCTGCATCTTTCATACAGTTGACCATATTAAAAGCTATCCGTTGTAGCTGTGGTTGATATTGTAAGAACGTTTCTGCCGAAGACACTTTATTAGTTGATTGATTATTAATTGATAAGAGGTTTTGATTGTAAAGTTGATTTGATAATGATTCTATTAACTTATAATGAATCAACTAATCAAGCAATTTTTAAAACCGCTGCAAGATACTTCAAATTTTAATCAAAATTACTATCTATCTTTGTTTTCCTATGAAGTTACTTGTAATCGAAGACGAAAAAGCACTTGCTGATAATATTAAATCTTACCTCTCTACCAATGAAGTGATTTGTGAGGTCGCTGAAAATTATCAGGAAGCCGTAGCTAAACTAAACGTTTATTCCTACGATGTTATTCTATTGGATATAATGCTTCCAGATGGAAATGGTTTAGATGTCTTACATTTTTTAAAGAAAGAACAATCAGAAGCAGGTATTCTAATTATCTCTGCGAAGAATTCTTTGGATGATAGAGTTCAAGGTTTAGAATTAGGGGCTGATGATTATTTGACCAAGCCCTTTCATTTATCCGAATTAAATGCTCGCCTAAAAGCCATTTATCGCCGAAGAAAATTCCAAGGTTTTACAGAAATAAAATTCAATGAAATTTCGGTAGATACTAATAACCATGAAGTTAATATAGAGGGGAAGCAATTGGAATTAACCGTCAAAGAATATGAATTGCTCCTTTTCTTCATTTCTAATAAAAATCGAGTCTTAACCAAACAAACCATCGCCGAACACCTTTGGGGCGACAATGTAGATTTTTTGGATTCTTTTGATTTTGTCTATCAGCATATCAAAAATTTACGAAAAAAAATCACCGCTGGAGGTGGACAAGATTATATTAAAACGATTTATGGCTTAGGCTATAAGTTTCATAATAAT
>CAZXYA010000613.1:0-5328 GCA_964644655.1 uncultured Saprospiraceae bacterium
TCATTTATCTTATGAACTCATCAACTCATTACCCACTTTCTAAAGTGTCGATTAATTTTGTACAAGTACTTATTAGATAGTCAGATTAAAAATTGATATTACAAAAATTACTATTGTTAAATAATCACGTCTAACATCCGTGTCCCTTCATTTATCCGTGGTATAAATTTTTGCCACGGATAAATGAAGGGACACGGATATTTATTAGTTTTTAATCTGACGCTCTAATACCTAGGTATTATGAAATTGCTGTCTTCTATTTTATTCCATCAATATTTTCCCAGTAAAGGATTGTCCCGCTTCATTTTCTACGGTGAACAAGTACATGCCACTAGGTAAATTATTTCGATTGATTTGAATAAATTTATTTCGGAAACCGTTTAATTGTTGAATTTCCTTGCCTAGCATATCGACTAATCTAAAATTGATGGGTCCGATATTATCTGGTAGCACAATATTAGTTATTTCCTGCATAGGATTGGGCATAACCACAATTTCATTTAAAGGATTTTCTATTTCAAAGGTGGGGGTAGTCACATTGCTAAGCCCTAAACCTGTGGTGTCGGTTACAAAGAGCATCCCAAACAACATCATCTCATCTTGGGAAGTCGATCCCCAACGAACGGGTTCAGGACCATCGTTTATCCATTTGGCTTCATGCGTAACGCCCTTAAAGAAGTCAATATGTAAAAATTCATCAAAAGCTCTAGTAGGAATATGTTGGTAATCATAAAATGGGGCCACACAACCAGGCGTTCCCCTTGGACAAGAACCATCGTAAATCATTTCATCTGGATTGCCGCCAGCATCGTTCATCCAAATTTTATAGCTTGTTCCATATCGATGAGTATGCCCAGCAATATTCCAAACAAAAGCTTGTCCGGGATATTGTACGACAGAAGAATGGGTAATTTCATTTCCATTATTGGGAATGTCAATCCAAAGGTAAGGAATTAAGACCGATTGCATTTCCTGTCTGGCAGTTCCTAGTGGCTGGGTATAAATGTTGACATAAACTTCATTTTGGTAAATATTATCTGCTAGATAATTGATGGTATGAGAATTTAAATCTAGTACATGATTTTTTCCCCACTTAAAAGCGGTTCGATTCGGTAAGGCTATATCTCGACTTTCTTGCAAAGTTGCCACAAAACTAACATCTTGCGTATGATCTTGATCTCTCCTAAACCCAGCAGGTACATTATTCGCATTAGAAGCATAATCGTAAATAATAAAATGATGAGAAGAAATAGCCATTTTTACATCTATTCGTTTGACTTCTATTTCCGAGGTATTATCCAATTGATATTTAGTATAATATTCATCTTCTCCTGATGGGTCAATAAAAAATGGACCCATTTTTATTTGAAAACCTTCTGATGGATCTGGGGCTGGTGGTGCGCCTTCTGGGAAAGAAGCACGTCCTTTGCCCCCTTCATAATATTCTTGTAATAAGGTTTCTTTTATAACTTCTCCTTCTTTGGGTGCGCCGAATAAAATCCATTGCCGAATTAATTCTTTCTCTACATCCGTTAAAGATCCAGTTAATGGCATAGGGTCATTTTCTCCATTTTCTAATGCCATATCCAAATCCAACCCTTGATTTATTTTTTTGAATAAAAAACTTTTATCGACTCTACCGGGATGGACCAATTGATATCCCTTAGCTGCTGCGGTATTATTGCCACTAGTGATGCCCACTAAATTGTTGTAAACACTTAATGCCTTTTCTTCTAAACTATTTCCATCTCCCTCTAAATCTAATCCTGCTCTAGGATTAACATTGCTATGACAACTGACACAATTATCCTGAAAAATTTCATACACTCGAAGTGCGGTCGATTGACTAAAAAGGGAAAGAGAACAGCAACAAATAACAATAAAAGTAAAAAATTGCTTCATTACAAAAAGTTTGTAGGTTATCAAAAATGGCTTCAAACCTAAATTTGATAAAAAAGGATTAGGGAAGCAAATAATTAGGGGAGTTTAACGTATAGTTGGTTGCTAGTTGCTGGTTACTGGTTGTAAAATTACTGATAATTACGAATTATATTAGTCCCTAAAATATATCGTTAGGAACATGTGAAGAATAAGTTGTAACAAAGGTGAAGAATTATTTTTTCTTTAGTCAAGGCATGAAGAAGTGTAAACTTCTGAACCGCAAAGTTACTGGTTGCCGTAGAACAACCAGCAACTAGTTCACCGAAAACTTAGTATTCCCCAAAAAATAATCCATTTCTTCTTGGGTCATATTCGTAAAATAATTAGCGGTCACTTCATTTTTAAAATAATTTCGATGGTGGTTATAATTTTCAAAATACCAATCTTCTGCTTCGGCTAATTCATCCATCCATCTGGAAATAGTCGATTGAATCGCCCAATAATTTTGAGATCTTAATAATTGCTTTACCTCCAACGTTGTGGTGGTATAATTTCTTTCCATTAATCGAATAGCAGCAGTTCTTACGGCATCTTTGTCTAGTGATTTTAAATGGTTGTTTAGTAACATAATTTGGGTGTTTTGTTCGACTTAGATTTAGTCGAGGGTTTTTAATGAGTTATAAAGTTCAAAGCTGTTCGAATAAAATATGATTTGGAAAAAGTAAGCTTAAATCACGGGGTAACTCCGATATACTTCGGAGCAGGCAGGGAAATTACCCCGTGATAAGGCTGCTACCACCCCGTAACTTCCTGTTACCGAGTGATTTTGGAACGCATCATACTTTATTCGTACACTACTTAAAATTCTTATTTCTAATCTCTTAATTCTACTAGATACTTAACTGTACATTGCCGCTGATTATAAACGATGTATTCATTATTAATTAAATCGGCGCCTCCTTTAGCGAAGACAGAATCGTACTTAGCATTTCGCTTTTTCAGTTTTTCTTCCGTTAAGCTACCACACCAATCTTTTCTTATTTTTAGTTGTAATTGCTCGCCAGTATGCACTTCAAATAGCGCCATGAAAGCGGTGTTTTGAGCACCACCTGCCCAATAAGAACCTCGAAGAGAGGTATAATTTAAAGACTTGCGGCATTTATCCGCAAAATATAAGCCATAGCCAAACATTTTGCCTGTAATAACGGCATTGGTAGGACGTAGAATTAAGCCTGTTTTTAGAATGGATAACCAATTTTCATTTCGACTGCCATGCCAGAATAATTTGGTGTTTTTGTTTTTGGCTTTTTTAACAAAAGTATCAAAATGAGGTTGGGTGTGAATATTGGTTACTTGAAAAGCCCTGCAAAATTTATGGTGATCCTCTCCCATCATTTTTTTAATCATTTTAATTGCTTTGCTATCTTCGACGGGATGCATTTGTAAGCCTAATTGAGCAAGAATGTCTGGGGAGGCTTGCATGGTTTCTTTTTGCGTTTTATTCAATTCAACCTGACTAGCCATGACATCCAATGTTTCCTGTTCTTTGGACAATAAGGCTTCTATTTCAGTTAAATCATCTTGATTGGTAGGCGTTTGAATCAAGTGTTTTTGCACCTGACTCATTTTTCTAGGAATGATTTGGTATAATTCTAATAAGTCTTGGTTGAATCGCACAACATCCATTTTTAAGGCAATATGTTGACTCAATTCGGTTAGCAAACGCTGTGCACTTTCTACTTGATGAATGGTCACTTCTTCGGAAGAGACATAATAATTATGTTGGATAGATTTTTTTGCGTACCTAAATAGATTTGTAATCAAATATCTGACAGTTTTGTCATCTATACCCGAAAATTCATCTACAGCTTTACTTGTAGCAACAAGACTGCTTAAATCTCTATATCCTTTTTTTACTTTTTCTTTATACTTTTTATCCCATTGTTTTATGGGGTAAGTTACCCTTGTACCCCTAACGCCAATTCGACCATAAACGACCGTAAAAGTATCATCTGTATTTTCCTGCATTTCATAGAACTTATTATTATTGGCAGCAGTTACCATGATTAATTTAACAGATTTCAGTTGGTTTTCAGTAGTTAAGGTGCTATCAATTGTTTGATTGGTATTGTTTTCTTGTGTGTTGATATATTTGGTAACGGTAGGTAGTGTTGTAATGGTTTTGCTATAATTTTGTAAATAAGTAGTAGGAGAAGTTGGATTAATTAAATTTTTTAAGGTGTTCAACATTTTGTCAATATTTTGGTGTTTTTCTAAAATATATAACAAATATAGTGGTGAAAATATAATTATGCAACTATTTGCGTATTATTTTTATTAAAATTAATTTTTTGCTTATAGAAATGAACAAGTTCATCGAGGTAATTGACATTTTGGCCCCAATAAATTAGTTTCCCTAACGCCTGCCTGCCGCAGGCAGGGATTTTAGATGCATTGTATAGTTTAATAATTTTTTACCTACATGACTTTAAAGATTTCAAAACCTCGAGTCCATTCAATAGCTTGATTAGGCAAAACTTTTATTTTAAAAAATAACTCAGGACTAATAACATGTCCCCAACCCCATAAATTGATTTTGTCGGTTTTAAAATTACCTGTTTCTCTAATGCCAACTTTATGGTCGAGATGGACTAATTCCCATGCAGCATCTACTTGTTCGTTTCCTGAGAGGTTACTAAAAAAGAAAGGTTCTTTTGGTGTATCCTTAAAAGTGAAGTCGTTTGTTCCAATAGTCACTTTTTGTGCTGGATTAATGGTTTCTTCAAATAAGGTAGGCTGTAATTGGAAAGGAAATTTTAACATATAAGATTTACCGATGGAGGCATTATTTATCGCCATAAAATTATGTACGTATTCATCTGTAATGATTGTTTTATTGCCCGTATTTTTTAACAGATAATGCATACTAAAACTATTTTCTTGTAATTCAATAGTTTTAGTTAATATATATCCATAGCCATTGACAATTTTAGAATGACAATCAATGAGTAATTTGTTAGTAGTTGAGGTAAGGTTAAAAGTGGCAGGTTGAAGCTCATATTTTTTACTAAAATTATATGCCGAATCTGTCTTTTTTAATAAGCCTACCCCGATTTTATGAAACCAACCTCCAATTTTTGCTTCTTTAAAACCTAAGGCGGTATCAATACCAAATTCATTATAAAAACCTTTTCCCAACTCATTTTTATTTTGACTAACTAGATTTTCTTCACTTGAGAAGGAAATATCTTGAAATTGGACCAAGCTAATTTTTCCAGTCCAATCAAATCGAGAAAAGTTATAATTTTCTAGAGGCGCATCAATATGGATGCTTAGATTTTTATTTTTTAGTAGATGTGGCATATTGTGGAAAATAGAGGTAATTATATGGCAGGAACGATTCAAAAATAACTTTACATTTTAAAATTGCAACTTATTGATTGTCAG
>CAZXYA010000614.1:0-5320 GCA_964644655.1 uncultured Saprospiraceae bacterium
CTACTCCTGTTGTATTGATGAAAATTTTATCCCCTTTTCCTCTTTCTACTACCTTTGTGTCTCCTGTGACTACTTGTACTCCCGCCTGTGCACAGGCAAATTTAATGGCGACTAGTATATCCCAAAATTCTTTCATCGTTAGGCCTTCTTCAATAATAAAACTTAAGGATAAATATTGAGGTATCGCTCCACACATGGCTAAATCATTCACCGTTCCATTGACGGCCAATTCTCCAATATTTCCGCCAGGAAAAAAAACGGGTGAAATGACAAAACTATCTGTAGTAAAAGCAGTTTGGTTAGACAAGTTTAAAATAGCACCATCATGCCTTTTGTCTAGCAAATCATTTTTTAGTAACTCAAATACACCACTATCTAATAGTCGATTGGTCAATAGCCCACCACTTCCATGCCCTAGTGTAATGACCTCAAAATCCAATTGAGGCATTGGGCAACTTAACTGCATCTGTAATTTTTCTTTCTTCATTTATAAGGACAAGGATTGAATTAATGACGGATTTAAGGATAGTGCATCAGGCATAAAAGTGATAAAAATCCGTTGCTAACTATTTTTCAGCAACGGATTAAGTTAGCAACGGATTTTATACGAATTAAATAACTTTAAATTGATAGGTCAGTTACTTATCATTTCTAAATCTTGAATTGCTTGATGAAAATGATAATAGGCAGCGCAAGCCCCTTCTGAACTCACCATAGGTGCGCCCAGAGGCATTTCTGGGGTACATTTCTTTCCAAATTGAGGACATTCCTGCGGTTTTTTAATCCCTTTTAAAACTAAGCCTGCTATACATTCTTCACTTTCTTTAGCATGAGGAATATCGACTTTAAATTTCAAATTGGCATCAAAAGCAATATGACTTGGTCTTAATTCATATCCACTCATAGGAATCTCGCCTATTCCTCTCCATTCTCTATTGGTGATTTCAAAAACTTGCTCAATGACTTTGATAGCTTGGGGGTTTCCCTCTGCTTGCACGACTCGACTATATTGGTTCTCTAATTTTGCCTCTCCTTTTTCTAATTGCTGCACCGTCATCAGAATACCTTGTAATAAATCGACTGGCTCAAAACCTGTGACCACCATTGGAATTTGAAATTGCTCGACTAAGGGGTAGTATTCACTAATGCCCATAATCGTGCAAACATGCCCTGCTGCTAAAAAGGCTTGAATATTACTTGCTTCATCATTCATGACTGCCTCAATCGCAGGTGGCACCAAAACATGGGAGGTTAAAATACTATAATTCTCAACACCCAATTGCTCCGCCTGAATGACAGATAAGGCATTCGCTGGAGCGGTCGTTTCAAAACCTACCGCAAAAAATACCACTTCTTTATCGGGATTATCTTGGGCTAATTTGACTGCTTCCAATGGAGAATATAAAATCCGAATATCTGCTCCATTCGCTTTAGCTTGTAATAAACTTTTTTCCGAACCTGGCACCCGCAACATGTCCCCAAAAGAACATAAAATCACCCCTTTTTCTTCCGCTAAATAAACCGCTTTATCAATCATATTTAACGGTGTTACGCAAACAGGACAACCTGGTCCATGGACCATTTGTACTTCTTTTGGCAATAAATTTAAGATGCCATTTTTGACCAAACTATGCGTTTGCCCACCACAGACTTCCATTATTGTCCAGGGTCTTGTGACGGTACTTTTAATTTCTTCCAGATATTTATTGACTAGTTCTGGTTCGCGGTATTCGCTTAAGTATTTCATTATTGTTTGTTTTTTCGATTATTTATTTCATTCCACACTAATTGCCCAAAAGAAATATTCTCATCATTGGGAGACAACGCCTTATGAAAATATAACTCAAAAGTTGCCCCTAAATGATGAATTAATAAATCTACTAATAGTCCATTTTGAAAAACGCCGCCACTAAAAGCTATATGGTGAATATTTTGAGAAGTAGCTATCTTTTCAATATACTTTATTAATAAAAAATGAAAATGAGCGGCTATATATTCCTTGACCATTCCTAATTCCAAATCCTTTAGGAGGAGTCGCAAAATCTCGGTTGCTGTAACCTTAAAGGTATCTTTATTTTCCTCAAAAGAAGAAAAATTAGTAACTAATCCTTCTTTTTGAAAATATTGGAGTGCCTTCGTTTCCAAAAGCAAGGCGGCTTCTCCTTCATAACTTTGTTTGTCCAATATACCTAAAAGAGACGCTACTGCATCAAATAATCGCCCCATACTAGATGTTTTCAACCCACTTCCTTTAGTTAGCAATTTATGATAAATAGCCCATTCTGTTTCAGTAAATTTCTCTTTTAAATTAAGCATCGCCTTGGGAATCTCCCAACAAAAAGATAAAGCGGAAATTCGAGGTTCTTTAGCCATTTTATCGCCTACTATAAAATCGACATATTCTAAATGCGCTCTTCTTTCAAATTGATGGTTTTGATAAACAAAAAATTCTCCGCCCCAAATATGTCCATCATTTCCTAAACCTGTTCCATCCCAAATTACCCCTAAAATGGGAACTGGATGGTCGATTAAATTATTTTCTGCCAAAACCGCTGCAAAATGTGCCTCATGATGTTGAATAGCAACCGTTGGTAGGTCCAATTGAATAGCCATTTCCTTCCCATAGATAGTAGTCGCATATTGAGGATGTTCGTCTATCAAAAGGAGTTCGGGTTTTGTCTGAAATATAGCTAAGAAATGGTGGAGCGTATGTTTATAATTTTCTTGCGTTTCAAAATTATCTAAATCCCCTAGATACTGACTAATAAAAATGTTATCCTGATGGGCTAAAGCAAAAGTACTTTTTAGCATCGCCCCCATTGCTACTATCGACTGATGGGAAAAATTTAGCTTTGGAGCAATATAACTTGGCGCATATCCTCTCGACCTACGAAGTATAATTTTTTGTTGTTTAAAATAGGTGAATTTCACCACACTATCATCCTGTGGTACAACGATTTTTCGATTATTGGTCAGGATATAATCAGCTATAGCGGCAAGTCCATTTATAGCTTTTTCCTCCTTGAAAATAATAGGACTATTACTACTATTTCCACTTGTAGCTATTATAGGACGACTGTACGCCTTCAATAATAATTGATACAAAGCAGTATAAGGCAACATCGCTCCAATTTGATTTAAATTTGGGGCGATAGAGGGTGCTAAAGTGTCGGGTATTTTGAAAGTATCCAATACTTTTTTGGCTGGTAACAAAACGATTGGCGCAACGCTACTGAGCAATAATCTTTGTTCTTCTTCTCTAAGTTTTAAATCTTTTTCTAGCATTTTAATACTAGGAAACATAACCGCAAAAGGCTTAGTAGGTCGATGTTTTCGCTGCCTTAATAATTGAACGGTCTTTTCATTATTGGCATCACAAGTTAATAGATAGCCTCCTATCCCTTTTATCGCTACAATTTTTCCTGCTTGCCATAGTGCTACTATTTGCTCTAATATGTTTAAAGTAGAAAAAGAAGGAAATAGATTGAAAGCATTTCCTTCTTTACATTCAAATAGTTCCAATTTAATGGCGCAAGCGGGGCAAGAATTGGTCTGAGAATAATAGCGCCTATTTTTGGTATCCTCATATTCTTTTAAGCAATGTGGACACATTTGAAAAGTATCCATCGTAGTCCGACCTCTGTCATAAGGTACCGATTGGATAATAGAATAACGAGGACCACAATTAGTACAGGTTGTAAAAGGATAATTATTTCTCCGATTAGTCGATTCAAATAATTCTTGGGTACATGCATTACAAATAGCAGCATCTGGAGTTAGTAGTAAATTGGGATTGCCTTTATGTTGACTATGCGTTATTTTAAAACTAGTATATTTTCTTGAAGAAACTTCGGTCAATTTACAAGTGGTTATCGTCGCTAAAACAGGTGGCTTTTCAAGAATATGATTTAAGAAGAAAGTTGCTTTTTGCTCAGTTGCATTAAATTCAATATGAACCCCATCTACATCATTATTCACCCAGCCAGTCAACTCAAATTGCTGTGCTAATAAACGAACAAAGGGGCGGAATCCCACCCCTTGCACTTGTCCTTTTATATGGATATGCCATGTTTGCATTAACCTTTTTTTCTAATGTAGTTTCCTATTTAAGAAACTTCCTGACGGACTGAGTTACTGAAGATTTAACCTTTGTCCAAGTAATGCTTTCATCAAACAAAATTGGATTTGGATATTGTTCAGCATCCTCAAAATAAGTAAGACTCTTTATCACATGAAAAACTTCATATTGTTTGAATTTCTTTTTAAACAGTTGTAAAAGCGTATCAAGAGACATGTCTTGCAGAAGAAATTATATATCAAAGAAGTCTTTTTTGCTCCCTCTTTGAACTATAGCTTTCAATTTCATAGGAGCTATATCTTGAATATCTAGCATCCGAACTCCTTCAATATGCAATGTCGGGAATAAAATTGGGTAACTCATTTTTACAAAATCCACCTTAATCTCATTAATATAAGTAATGAGCATATTTTTTCCTTCTGATTCAATGGTTACCTCAAAATTGTCAATTATAGTTTCTATCAAATCAACTTTATCAAAAGATTCAGTTGTAAAAAGGTCTAAGTCAATAGAAATTCTATGCCCTAATTGTAGAGCTAATGCTGTTCCTCTTACCAAATAAAAAGGAGAAACTTGAGGAATAGACATCAATTGTTTTAATAATGCCAATGTTCTGGGTTCAACTGTGCGAGTTTGTAGCAACGGAATTTGGTTTTAGGTACATTAAAAATAACCGAACAAAAAGCTAAAGTTTTTTTATCAAGATGCCGAGTATTAAGGAGTGCATTTTTGACTACTTTTTCTCCATAAAATTTTAACATAGACTTGAACTCAACCAATCTTCCCCTTGTAGTAATTCGTGTTATTACAGTTGCTTGATGCTTATCTAAATCAATAGTCTTTACATTTACATCCCAAAATAGTGAAGGTCTAAGTTGTAGTTCCATAATGACAAAAATACAATCTAATTCTTGAAAAAGGAAATAATTTTTTAATGCACCGCCACCCCAAATCGAGTCACAAAACCAATATTAATACTTCGTCCAGGTTCTAAAAATACATTTTGATTGCCTGGCGCACCCCGAGAAACATGACTTCTATAAGCTTTATCGGTCAAGTTCGTTGCGCCAATCATCACCTTAGTATAAGGAAAATTATTGATTAATTCATGCAAATTTAGACCAGCATTGATATTGATAATGGTATAGCTTGGCGTCTCCTGTTCATTAGGGGCAATATCTGTTTGTTCGCCTACCATAATCGCATCTGCCTGAACGAAAAATTTATTGTCTCGGTCTCTAA
>CAZXYA010000615.1:0-5311 GCA_964644655.1 uncultured Saprospiraceae bacterium
CTGCGCCCAAAGCAGTCAATAAACCACCATAAGCAGTAATCGCATAGCCACCTTTAACTAACCATGACCCCCAATGTGGTCGTAATAGAACATAGAAAAATCGTTTAGGCTGGTCTAAATCCATAATTAATAAAATACCCGTTGTGGTCAAGAAGAATAAGCCTATTCCATAACTCCACCATGAAATTTCCGCATTAGGTCTTGCCCATCCAAATAATAGCGCAATAAATGGTACTAAAAAAGCACCCGCTGAAATGGCTTTAGTAAATACATAAGCCGATACTTCCCATCCCCAAAGAATCCCTTTGTCTGGTGTGTCATAAACTCTCTTTGCCTCTTTACCCATAATTAATTCAATAGATTTTTGAGGACCGTTCTTCGCTATTTCTCCTGCGGACGAATATTGTTTTTCTGCCTCCAAAAGAGAAGTAATTACATCGCCGTTAGAAAAGGCTAATTTTTCTGCCTCTTTAGCAAAGTGTCCAACACCTGTAGTTTGACCATTCCATAAATATTCGCCAGTCCTTGGAGTAGCGGTTGGATTTAGAGAAACTTCATCCGCACCGATATAGAAAAGATTAGGTTGAGTACCTTTTTCTGGTTTCCGAACATTAACCGCTTGTCGAGCCAATAATTGAGCAATTTCTGTTGTCTCATCTTCCATATCTCCTGAAATAATGGCATGTTCTGGACAGACATTCACACAAGCTGGTTCTAAGCCCACATCAATCCGATGCGCACAATAATTACACTTTGCTGCGGTGCTCGTCTCTGGGTCAATATACAAAGCATCGTAAGGACAAGCTTGCATACAAGATTTACAACCAATACAGCGGTCCTTATCAAAATCTACGATTCCATCTTTCCGAACATATAAAGCCTCGGTTGGACATATTTCTACGCAAGGTGCATCTGTACAATGGTTACAGCGCATGACAGAAAAGAGGCGCCGTGTATCGGGGAATTCTCCTTTTTCTACCTGTTTAACCCAAGTTCGATTGACCCCAACTGGTACATCATGCTCACTCTTGCAAGCAGTCGTACAAGCATGGCAGCCAATACATTTTCGGTTATCTATTACAAAGCCATATTTCATACTAATCGTTTTGTTTAAAGCGACATTTTATAGTGAAGACCAAATATATGTAAATATTTTCATGTTTTCAAATGAAAGAATAGCATGCTTAACAAAAACCTTAAACATCCGTAACATATCGATGTAAATAGTTTAGATAATTCTCTCTATTAAAAAATGAAAAATGGCTAAACAAAGAATTTTGGTTATATCGGAACAAACGGGGGAAATGTCTCACATAGTTTGAACCTAACTACTTGATTTACTTAATCTAACAAGGAATTTGAGACCTCCCATTTTACTACTCATTTTTAGGTATTAATTTGGGAGAAAGGAAAACGACCATTTGAAATGGCTTTAAACCATAGTAAAAAGGGTTAAATATCATTGCAATCTAAGCCTATAAATAGTTTCTAAGGCATTATTTTACTTCAATTGGTATAAATACCCATTTTTTACACGGTATTTTTAGTGACCATTGTTATGTGAGACATTTCCCCTGTTTGTTCTTTAAAGACCTTTTTTCGCCAAGGAATAACCACTTCTAATATCAAAAAAAAGAGAGAAACAATAATCAGCCAATAAAAGTAATTATGCCAATTTGGATGAGTTATCTCATACCACAAGTAGTTAGCATAGCCTTTATAGCCGTTGATGAAAATATTAAAGTACTTTTCCATTTTTATTTTGTTGAATTATTTTTGTCTAAATCTAAGATATACCATTCTACTGCTGCTATATCTATATTTTGTCTTCTTCCAACTTCCTTGGGAGCGTAATGGGTAGCCAAATAATCTAGAATTTTTGGTTCATTCACATTCTAAAGTCAATTGATAAGTGTAGTTTTTAAATCGCTGCTTTAACTCATTCAATGTATAAGTCTTTGATTTAGCAACTGATTCCCCCTCAATACTTAAAGTCCATTTATTGGTATCAATAGCTGATTTTTCTGGTGGTATGCCATTATTCCGTACAAAAAATCGGTCGCCCGATGTCAGTTGTTCATCTAATAAGTGAGCAGGTGCCTCCGCATTAATTGGTCGGTCATTTAAAACCGTCATTTCGGGATGTTTATCTGGCAAGCCTAAAAGAGGCATTTCAGATATAGGGGATGACAAGAGTTTTGAAGAAAGTGAATTGGCAAAAGCATCTACTCCTAATGCTAAAGACAATGCTGTTAATCCTCCATTTCTAAGAAATTTTCGTCGATTTTGTATGGTTATTTTTTATCCATTCTGTGGTATCAATTGTAAGCAGTAAAGGTATTAGGATAGCCGTAAAATATTCGTGACTTTTGTCACAGATGTTTTTTTTAGAGGAAAATTTAATCGCTAAATCTTATAAAAGTATCTTTTAGAAGACACCTATAAAAAAAGGAATAGCCTTAAGCCATTCCCCCTTTTATAAAATATTTAATTATTTAAAACCAAAACATCACTTTGCTATTTTGCTAAAGTAGAAGGACAAACAAAAGCAGTTGTCGGTACTTTAGAGGCTGCAATATCATCAAACTTAGCCTGCACATTGACCATCTTCTCAAATCCTCTAGCCTTCAAAATGGAGGCTGCTACGGTAGAACGGTAGCCACTTCGACAATGCATATAATACATAGTCTCCTTATCGATTTCACTCATGTGCTTATTAATGAAATCAAGTGCAAAGTTTTGAGAATTTTCCACATGCGCTCCCTCCCATTCGCTAGGCTTTCTAACGTCCAATATCTGAATACTCGGATTTTGTGAGTAAATATCCTCAAATTTATCTGCGTCGATAGTATCAATACTATCAATTTCCTTACCTGCTTTTTTCCAAGCAGCAAATCCACCTTTTAAATAACCGATGGAATTATCATAGCCTACTCTGGCTAATCTTTTGACCGTTTCTGTATTTCTTCTATTCGGTGCTACAATCAAAATAGGCTGTTTCATATCTGCAATTAAAGCACCTACCCAAGGAGCAAAACTTCCATCCAAACCAATAAAAATAGAATTAGGAATAAAACCTTTCACAAACTCTTCTTTATCTCGAACATCCAAAATAAGTGCACCAGTTTCATTGGCTGCTGCCTCAAATGCTCTTGGAGAAAGTGCCTTTGTTCCCTTTTTCATTACCGCATCTATACTTCCGTAGCCTTTCTTATTCAATTGAGCATTTAAAGAGAAATATTGAGGGGGTGGCATTAAACCATCCGTTACTTCCTTAATAAATTCGTCTTTGGTCATATCTGCTCGCAACGCATAATTGGTTTTCTTTTGGTTGCCCAAAGTATCCCAAGTCTCACTACTCATATTCTTTCCACATGCAGAACCTGCTCCGTGTGCTGGATAAACCAAAACATCATCAGCTAGAGGCATAATCTTATTTCTAAGACTATCAAACAACCATCCTGCTAAATCTTCTTTGGTGATACTACCATTTTTTTGAGCTAAGTCAGGTCGTCCTACATCGCCAATAAATAGTGTATCACCAGAAAAGATAGCGTAATCTTTACCGTTTTCATCCTTTAACAAGTAGGTAGTGCTTTCTGGCGTATGACCAGGGGTATGCAGCACTTTTATAGTTATTTTACCAATTTTAAATGCCTCGCCATCCTTGGCTAAATGCTTTTCGTATGCAGTCTGCGCATTCGGTCCATAAACGATTTGTGCCCCTGTCTTTTTGGCTAAATCTAAATGTCCTGAAACGAAATCTGCATGAAAGTGGGTCTCAAAAATGTATTTGATATTTACCTTATTATCTGCTGCTCTTTCAATGTAAGGTTTCGTCTCTCGTAAAGGGTCAATTATTGCTGCCTCACCATCACTCTCAATATAATAGGCACCTTGTGCTAAACACCCTGTATAAATTTGCTCTACTTTCATAATACTTTAATGATTAAGTTTTTTAAAATCATCTATCTATTATTTTGCTAATTCTATTCAATATCAAATATATGTAAATATATTCATGTTTTCAAATAAAGAAACGACTTATTGATGCAAATTGTTTATTCTAACCTCTGCATTACCTTTTAATATGCTGAAACCATAACAAATATTAGTATACCTCCATCTTTATTCTTGTTGCAAGTAGATATTTTGGAACTTCATATTTAATTTTCAAGTTATTACAACAACTATCCATATAGTGTATTTAAATGCATAATTATTATTTAAATAAAACAGATAAATGGCTTACGAATCACCACTTTTTCAAAGTTCAATTGACCTATTTGCTCATGCAGTTGAACATTTTAATATGGGTACAGAAAGAGATAGAAAATTTACTATTCTGCATTTAGCAAATTCTGTTGAATTAATTTTCAAGGATTTGTTGTAGGAGAGCATAAAAAACCGTGGGGCATTTTCACCAAAATTGGAAATTTGACATAATTCTTGTAAGTTCGTTATCATAGAGAAAATTACTCAATGATGACCTCAGACCAACCTGATTCAACCGCAAAAATCTATCAACTCAAATTCCATCTAGTTGGTGCAACTCCAATGGTTTGGAGAAGAGTGCTAGTACATGAAGATACTAGCATAGCCAAACTTCATGGCATCATTCAGATAGTCATGGGTTGGGGAAATGAACATCTAAAAAATAGAAAAGATAAAGTGGCATTTATGGCACGGCAATACTATTAAAGCTATGTCTTACCTTGATAAGTACCAACACAAAATTACTATTAACTTTCAGCGGCTTCTTTTTTCGCTATTTTCCCTTAAAAAATAAACCCATAGCGGTGCTATGACTTGATTTTTTAAAGAAAACTATCGAAAAAATAATCTCCCTGAAATTTTAAACTAATTATGAGTTGGTACTTAAATTAGATTATGTTCACGATATTGAAAATGATTATGCTCATTTAGATAGCTTTAAAAAACACGTTAAAGACTTCGTTACCTATATCAACAATAATGAACATTACATTACCAATTATGGTGAGCGCCAACACAATGGAGAAATCTATACCTCTACTTTTGCAGAGTCCACTATCAATGAAGTAGTAGCTCGTCGGTTCTGTAAAAAGCAGCAAATGCAATGGTCAAAAAGAGAAGCGCATTTAATGCTCCAAGCTAGAACCAAAGTTTTGAATGGAGATTTAGTAGATTGTTTTAAAAAGTGGTATCCAAATTTGAAAATTGAACAAGAGGATGTGAAAGAGGCAGCTTAAATGCCCCACGGTTTTTTATGCTCTCGTTTAATAAACAGTCTCAAATTGTATTCATTACCGTACACTTTTAGTCCTCAGGA
>CAZXYA010000616.1:0-5292 GCA_964644655.1 uncultured Saprospiraceae bacterium
TAATGAATACCTTAAATCCTTCTTGGGGACCATTTTCTCAGCGTAACTTTGAACCAGGAGATTTACAACAGTTTGAAAGAAATCTCAACCTTGATTTATCTAAGGAATTGAGCGAAAAAGTCAACTTTGCAGTCGGTTTCCAAAGAAGAAATGAAACTTATACTTTATTTGAAGGAGATTTCCAATCTTACGCTGCTGGTCCTTGGGCAGGTGTAGGTAATTTGATTAATCCAGAAACAGGAGAAAATTATCAAACACCAGCCATTGGTGCGAACGGTTTAGCAGGTACGACTAAAGATGATGCAGGGGTATTTGTAAGTAGATCTTGGGGGGCTTATGCAGATTTAGAATTTGATATTACAGAAGCTTTCTTATTACAATTAGCTTACCGATACGAAAATTATGAAGAGTTTGGCGATGCCAATAATTTCAAAGCTGCTGCTCGTTATAAAGTAGCGGACTGGCTAACGTTTAGAGGAGGAATTTCTACTGGTTTCCGTGCGCCAACGCCTGGTCAAGCAAATGTGGTAACGATTACGACTTCTTTTGACGGTGCAACGGGTATGCAAGTACAAGAAGGTACCGTAGCACCTACGAACCCATTGGCACAGAGCTTAGGAGGGACTGCCTTAACACCTGAAACTTCTACGAACTTGAGTTTAGGATTAGCTTCTCGTTTAGCTAATAATTTGAGTATAACAGTAGATTATTATAATATTGAGGTAGACGACCGAATTATTAAGTCCAGAAGTTTACCAATTGATAATCCATTATTTTCTGAATTAGCGTTCTATACTAACTCATTGAACACTTCTACAACAGGTGTAGATGCAGTGTTAAGTTGGAGAAGCAATAACACGAGTATTACTGCTGGATACAACTATAACGAAACAGAGGTTTTAAGTCAAAGAGAAGTAGGTGGACAAAATCCAGTAAACGATGGTACTATTTTCAACTTGGAAAACAATTTGCCTAAGCATAGATTAAACCTAACATTTAATCAAAGTTTTGGTAAATTTGATGCCATGATTCGAGCCAATTATTATGGTGGTACGATTGATGAAAGAGGTGGAAGAGAAGAAGTAGACCCAGCAACTTTGGTAGATGTAGAATTTTCTTATCCTGCGACTGACCAGTTAAGGTTTACGATAGGCGCCAATAATGTTTTTGACACCTATCCAACAATGATTGATACTAGATTGTCTCAAGGTATGCCTTTCCCTCGTCGTACGCCAATTGGCTACCACGGTGGTATGGTTTATTTTAAGGCAGTTTATAAGTTGTAAAAGGAGAGATGCAAAGGTATAGCGGTTGAAGGGTACAGCGGTGCATCAACTAATTGGGCGGCAATTTACTATTGCCGCCCAATTTTTTTATAGTTTTTATTATAATTTCAACCTACTTCTTATCACCAAACCGTTCCTTAATCTTTTGCAATTCTCCATCAAAAATCGCCTGATATTTCCCATCTTTCTGCCTCAAATTCAGCCATTGGTCCACATAGGCTTTAAAGGTATGGTCTATAGGCAATAAATACCCCATTTCAAAAAAATTAAAAGGTTCGTCTGGATTAACCGCTTCTAATTCAGGATGAATTTGTTCTTGAATTAAGGTTTCTACGGCATCGGTGACCATTAAATCCGCTTGACCATCCACAATCTTTTGAAAAACACTTAGATTTTCACCATTTTCTACAATTGTAGCATTTGGAAAATTAGCTCTCGCAAAAGCCTCGTTTGTCCCTCCAGGATTAACGATTACTCGGACTCCTTTTTGATTAATGGCTGCAATACTTGTAAATCTAGCTGCATTTTCATCTCTAGTAATCGCTGCTTTGCCACTTGATAATAAGGGAATACTAAATAAGGCTTGTTGTTGTCGAGCTAATTTTATAGTAATGCCACTCATTCCAATATCAAATTTATTTGCCTTTAAATCAGCTAATAAAGTAGGCCAACTCGTTTTGATGAATTGTACATCGACCTTTAAAGAAGCCGCTAAATCTTTTGCCAATTCAATATCTACACCATAAAAGATATTGGAATTGACATCTAATTGGTAAGAGAAAGGTTTAAAATCACCTGTTGTGCCTATTTTCAAAACGCCATTTTTTATAATGTCATCTAACTTAGATGGATTGGTAATAATGGCTGTTTGTTCCTGAATAGGTAAAGTTGAAACACAACTTATAAAGCCTAAACTGCCAATTACAAAAATTAACAAAAATGGATGGAATTTTACTTTATAAAAGAGTTTCATCATTTTATCTTATTTATTTTGATTTAACGCCTATTTTTAGATACATTTATCCATTGAGAACATTGAAAAGCTAAAATTACAAATTTAAAAGTGCTTTAAAATTCATATCATGCAAGCTACCAAAAAGATAGTGATTTGTGGCGCAGGAGTAGCAGGAATTGCTACTGCTTATTATTTAACAAAATTAGCACCTCAAATAGCCATTACACTAATTGATAAACAACAACCTCTCGCTTATACCTCTAGCAAGTCAGGAGAAAATTTTAGAGATTATTGGCCACATCCAAGCATGGAAGCATTGAGTAGTCATAGTATTGACTTGATGGAAGGGCTGTTAAAAGAATATGGCACAGCTGCCTTTAATATGAAATTTTCGGGCTATCATTTTGTAAGTCATCAGGCAGATAAACCCATTTTTGCAGATGATAATGCACCCGCCTTTAGGAAACGAAATGAGGTAAGCATTAATTCGGAAGTAATTCATCAAAAACATCCCTACCTCTCCCCTACTATTCAAAAATCAGTTTTCATCAAAAAGGCAGGCAATGTGGACTCGATTACGATGTCAAATCTATTATTAAAAATTGCCAAAAAGGAAGGATTAAAATATGTAGAAGCAGAAATCAAGGACATTAATAAAAAGGAGGACCGTTTTACTATTTTGCTTGAAAATCATCCATCCATTGAAGCCGACCAAATTGTTCTAGCAGCAGGTCCGTTTATCAATCATCTGGCAGGTATGCTAAGTTTTGAATTTCCTATTTGGAATACTTTGCAACGAAAGTTTTTGATTCCAGACCCAAAGGGCATTATCCCTGAAGATATGCCATTCACGATTTATGCGGATGGCCAATATTTAGATTGGTCAGCAGAAGAAAAAGCCTTTTTTAAAGTTGAGGAAAAATTAAAGTGGTTGACCCAAAAATTCCCTGGTGCCATTCACATCAAACCAGAGTCAGGTCGCATTAAAATGGGTTGGGCATTTTCTACTCAAAAAACTGTGCCCCAATGGGAAGTCCCTCCATTTGACTATTTTCCACAAGCCGTTTTAAAAGGAGCTAGTCGATTTATTCCTGCTTTAGCTGCCTATGCAGAAAATTTGCCTACTCCGTTGATTGAATATGGTGGATATTATACTAGAACAGAAGAAAATTGGCCCTTAGTTGGTCCAACAGCAATAGACGATGTTTTTGTAGTAGGTGCATTAGCAGGCTTTGGTTCAATGACCGCTTGTGCAGTTGGTGAATTATGTGCGCAGTATATTACAGATAAGGCATTACCCAATTATGCACCTTATTTTCACCCTAATAGATATAATAATCCAATTATCAAAACGGAATTAGCTAATTTGGATATGGATGGACAGTTATAATTTTTAAATGAATGAATGACAAAATGATGGAATACGTAAATCTGTGTTCAACGGCTAAGTAAAATCCCTGTTATTATTCATCGGTGTTCCCTATTTTATAACACGAATTAATTTTTAACACAGATAATTATCATTTTTCGCCTAACCACCTAACAAACATCAGCTATCATTTTTAAATGAGTTATGTATTACGATTTTGACTTTTCGTTTCCCTAGAAAAGATTTTAATTATCTCTATTTTTTAACGGCTGGTTTCTTCTTTATCAACTCTTTTAAGTTCACCAAATCATTTAAGTTTTGGTATTTTCTAAAAAACAAAAATCGGTCACCAGGAAAATGCACTTTTAAATCGGGCTTGCCAAAACTCTTTAATCGAGTAGAAATATTGCCTTTAAATCTAATCGGCTTGGTATGTTTTCCTAAGGTTAAATTCCATTTGGTCTTTCCCTTAACGTGAATATAGCCCGGTCGAATTTTTAAATCAGCTAAATCTAGCCCATCCAATAATTTACCTTTACCTAATAATTTTGGTAAGGCTTGCGTAAAATTTTTTGTTAACACCTCTTCAATGGCAGCTTGTCCAAGAGGTTGTGCAGAAAGATTGCTAATGATACCGCCAATAAAAAGGAAAAGAAGAAAGAGTCTATTTTTCATAAAATGAGTTGTTTTTCTATTAAGACCAAAAAAATGAACATAAGTAACTTTTAGCAGAGAACAGGATGGTAAACAGTATCCAAAACCCTTTAAAAATGGCACTATGGTAAAAAGTTTGGGTAGCTATATAATATGTGGCAACTCAGGAGAGTTGTGTTACATGCTATCCTAGTTAAGTAACACAACTCTCCTGAGTCGTCCCCTCTTTGACTAACCCACAATCTTAACCGTAGAGCCTTAAAAGTTTAATTCAGTAAATCGAGACATTTATAATTTATCCTTTTTTTAAACCCTCTGCCAATAGCCCTATGTCCTTTGCGATAAACCTTCCCTATTCAAATTTAGTCTTTTTTAACTTTTTAGTAAAATTTTCTAATCCATAAAAATCAACAAAACTAGCTGCTCCTTGGATTAGTCGTTAAAAACCTAGTAGCCATCTGAAAAAGTTGTCGTTCGTCGGATTTCGGCGCATATTTGTAGTGTATTCAGAGCAATACAACTTAATTAACAAACTATTAAGTGACTTTTTAAAACCGAATGAATTTCTTTTTATACTTAATAATCATTATATATAAAAGTATAACTAACAATCATTTATTGATTCAAACAACCCAGAAACTGTTGATTCTGAGGGAGATAAACTCATGTAGTTTGTTTCCCCCAGAAGAAAAAATTTAAAATGCCTGCCTGACGGTAGGTAGTTAAAATTAAAAATGTAAAACCTTAAATTTAAAAGTATAATCCATAATAAAAATAAGATCAATCAACCTTTAAAAACAAAAACCAATTAACCGTTGAAAACAGATAAATCATTTGAAAACAGAAACCAATTAATCGTTGAAAACAAGTAAACCATTTGAAAACAGAAACCAATTAACCGTTGAAAACAAGTAAACCATTTGAAAACAAAAACCAATTAACCGTTGAAAACAAGTAAACCATTTGAAAACAAAAACCAATTAACCGTTGAAAACAAGTAAACCATTTGAAAACAAAAACCAATTAAC
>CAZXYA010000617.1:0-5291 GCA_964644655.1 uncultured Saprospiraceae bacterium
TTTTTTAATTTTCAATTTTCAATTTTCAATTTATAATTTTCAATTCCTTCCACCGCCTTGCTTACCAAATCCTTCTCCTACTGGTTCTGGCTCCGTAATTTTCTGAATATTTTTACTGACACTTAGGATAATACCAAAAGAGATACAGGTGAAAATTAAAGAAGTACCGCCATAACTTAACATCGGTAAAGTCAATCCCGTTACTGGGACTAGATGAACGGTAACTGCTACATTTGCCATAGCTTGAATGACAATACTTAAAGTTAATCCCAAGGCTAACATTGCACCAAAGCCTTTGCTACTGACGGTTACTAATCTTGCTACTCGAAATAAAAGCAATAAGTATAAACTAAGGATGGCAAATCCACCGACCAATCCATATTCCTCGCAAATAATTGCAAAGACACAATCAGATTGAGCAGAAGGCAAATAATTTCGAGCAATACTATTACCAGGGCCAACACCAAAAATACCTCCACCTGCTATCGCCATCTTTGATTGTTGTATTTGATAGCCACCATCTTCGTTCATCATAAATTCACTAAATCTTTTAGTCCAAGTATCTGAGCGAACAAAGTCAGGAAAAAATTGACTTAAGATAAACATCATGGCAAAAAGCACTATACCACACATAATTAATAGGGCGATATATTTCAAATCTACTCTCCCAATAAACATCATTAACATAGCGGTCGTAAATATCAATCCTGCTGTAGATAAATCAGCAGGTAGTATCAATCCACACACAACGATTACCGGTACAATGATGGGCAAAAAAGCACTATTAAAATCTTTAATATATTCACTAATAGATAACACTTTTGCCAAATACATAATCAATGCTATTTCCGCAAAGTCCGATGTTTGAAATGTCAAGCCAGTAAAAGGCACTTCTACCCAGCGCCTGGCGTCGTTTATATTAGCTCCTAAAATTAGCGTATAAGCTAGTAAAGGAATGGATATTAAAAAAAGTGTGGCTGCAATTTTTGAATATCGTTTGGGGTGTAATAAATAGCAGATATAAGTTAATGTAAAACCTATTCCTAAAATACCCACTTGCTTAAGTAGGTAAAAGCTAGTATCACCACCGCGTTTCCTAAACGCTAATGTACCTGTAGCAGAGTAGCTTATTATGATTGAAAATAAAGCTAATAAGGCAAATATCATCCAGATGACTCGGTCACCCCTTAGTTCTGCATAAATTCTACTGCTCACAGTTTTAGTAATTTTGAATGAATAAATGCTGCCCGTCTATTGATAGGTCAAAATTTTGCATTTATTATTTCTTATACCTTGGTATAATTGATGATTAATTGTAATTGGGGGGCTGTCTCATCCTCGAAAATAGATTCGATATAACCAAGTGTGAAATAAAAATTCGTAGAAAGATAATTATCAATTCAATACGAATATTTTTTTCACCGGATAAAGGAAAATCTATATTTTCCGTCTTTTGAGGCAGCCTCAATCAATACGATCACCAGTTAGTTTTTTAAAATTTCAAGTAATGGAATTTTGACTAAATTGCTCTAGGGGAGAAATAGTAATAAAGAAGGAATGTGTCAGATATTGACGTAAAGACGAATAGAAGTAAAACGCTTTATAATGTAAAAAGTGATTTACACAAAAGCATGTTTTAATTTTAAATCGAAACCTTCCTTAAAATACTTTTAACCCGTAGTTGTTATCTCTTCCGATATTCACCGGACTTAAAATTTCAATCAAAACCTATAGAAAATCTATTTAAAATTGGCAAAACAAATAAAAAGTACATCGTAATCAATCTTTGTTGAGCTTTTCTAAAATAGGAACCAAAATCAAACCTTTTATTCAATGTTGGTAATGAGATTTTCCGCAAGTAAGGGATTATCCTAATTTTTTAAGAGTAAAACTACAAGAGCATTTTTTTCTTTCCTCGGAATGGTTTTCTTCTAAAATTAGTCCGTATGGTAAGTTGAAAATTGAATGGTTCTCTTATAGTTTTCCCATAGTCTATTTGTTGTGTATAAAAGTACTACTAGATATATATTAAAAATTATACCATGTTTTATATTTATCGTAGTTTTAAAGTAATAATGGTTAATACTGCCAATAAAACAGCGATTATCCAAAATCGAGCTACAATTTTTGCTTCATGCATCCCTTTTTTTTGATAATGGTGATGCAATGGAGACATTAAAAAAATACGCCTACCCTCGCCGTATTTATTTTTAGTATATTTAAAATACGATACCTGTAACATAACGGATAGTATTTCTACTAAAAAAACGCCACATAAAATAGGTATCAGTAATTCTTTTCTTATCAAAACGGCTAAGGTTGCAATTACACCTCCCAACATCAAACTTCCTGTGTCTCCCATAAAAACTCTTGCGGGATAAGCATTGTGCCATAAAAAGCCAATACACCCGCCTAGGAAACAAGCACAGAAAATAACTAGTTCTTCGCTGTTTGGTATGTAAAGTATATTTAAATACTCTGCAAAAATAGTATTACTAGAAACATAAGCTAAGACTCCTAAAGTTCCACCAATGATAGCAGAAACTCCTGTTGCCAAGCCATCTAGTCCGTCTGTTAGATTGGCCCCATTCGAAACCGCCGTAATAATAAAAATAATGAACGGTATGAAAAGAAGCCAAACATATTTTGGTGCGCTTTCGCCCAAAAACCAAAGTAAATTGGTATAATTTAATTCATTGTTTTTCAAAAAAGGTACATTAGTTAAAGGCGCTTTTACCAATGCATAATCCTCTACCTTTAATCGGTCATTTTTATCAATCGGTACATCGACCATTCTAATAATTTCATAGCCTTTGTCTAAAGCTAGTTCGTCATCCATTCTGACCATTACGTCATCATTAAATATCATGACGCCCCCGATAACTGCACCTAATACGATTTGTCCTAAAATCTTGAACTTCCCTTGAAGTCCACTTTTGTCTTTTTTAAAGACTTTTATATAGTCATCCATAAAGCCGATAGCAGCCAACCAGATGGTGGCAAAAAGCATCAACAGTATATAGATATTTGTTAAATTATTGAGTAAAATGGAAGGAATTACTATTGCTAATACAATTATTATTCCACCCATTGTTGGCGTCCCTTCTTTTTCCTTCTGACCAGCTAATCCGAGGTCTCTTACGGTCTCCCCAACTTGTTGTTTACGTAAAAAATTAATGATGCTTCCACCAAAAATTATAGAGATAGTTAAGGAAATTAAGATCGCTAAACCAGCTCTAAATGTAATATAATCAAATAATCTAGCCCAACTGGCCCATTCAAATTTATCGTGTAGCCATCCAAAAAAATGGTATAACATAGTTGGTTTTCCCGTTAAGATTTCGATTCTGCTACAAGGTAAAAAAGGTTTTTTATTTATCCTAATTAATTGGTAATCAATTTTTTATAAAATTCCAATACTTTATCAATTACTGTGCAGATTTCAAAAAAGTGATCGTATTTTAATTACGGTGTAATGTTAATAAAAATATTTCAAATAAATGCATTCAATATTTTTTTATAAACAAATATTAAATACATTACAAAAATTCCATAATTAATTTTACCTTTGAATCTAGAGTAGCCCTACAAAAAAGGCTATTTTTAAAATTAAAGAAATGTTGTATTTGTTAAATTTTAGTTTTTTTTGAAAAATCAAAAAAGGTCTCTTAGCAAAAATCTACATTTTTGGGCTACTCTTTTTCCTGAGTAATTGGGAAAAAAACAGTGAGCAACGGGGTTTATATAACTTTTAATTTGATGTGTCGAAGTGCCTTTCTATCATCTAACGAAAAGTTACCCGCTGCAAACTGTCAAACATCAATCTGAGAATGATAATAGTTCTTCTCCTAAAACTTTGATTAGCTAATTTTTACTAAGTTATTGATTACTACACTAACTCAATAGCTTAACATTATTGACTATAATATCAAGTTTTAGTTGTACTCTTAAAAGCATGACTAGAAAACAGTTTGCATTTTTCTCAGTTCGATAATAATAAATGAGAAAGTAAGGTAAGAATCCCTCAATCCTTAGCTTATGCACTGTTTCTGTCATTGCTACTTTAATACAGTTCGTTTATTAAAGTTTGTTTATCATCAAAAGGAAACTTTTCCCCTTTTATTTCTTGATATTTTTCATGCCCTTTTCCCGCTACTAAAATAATATCTCCAGTTTTTGCGAATTTACAGGCAGTTTTAATCGCTTGTTTTCTATCTGAAATAACTAACACTTTGTGCCTAGCTGTTTCTGGAATTCCTTTTTCCATATCTTCTAGTATAGCGGTTGGTTCTTCACTCCGAGGATTATCCGATGTTAGAATAACCATATCACTTTTTTCACAAGCCACTTTTGCCATAATGGGTCTTTTTGTGGTATCTCTATCTCCTCCACAACCAACTACTGTAATTATTTTTTGTGCGCGTTTAGCTACTTTTTGAATTGTATCTAACACATTTTCTAAGGCATCTGGTGTGTGTGCGTAATCTATTATGCCTACTTTATTATTTTTTACTACGGTGTCAAAACGCCCTTCGGCAGCAGACAGATTACTCAAAGTTGTTAATAATTCTAGATTATCAAACCCCAATAATTTTCCAACTCCATAAACTGCTAGTAAATTATAAGCATTGAAAACACCTACTAGTCGGCAATATAATTCTTGATTATTGACCGTTAAATGCAAGCCCTCAATTCGATTGTCCAGAATTTTAGCCTTAAAATCAGCCATTCTTTTCAATCCATAGGTGGAAATAGTTGCTTTTGTATTCTGTACCATGATTTTGCCATTTTTATCATCCACATTTGTTAGTGCAAACGCTGTTTTTGGCAAATCGTCAAAGAACTTCTTTTTAGCGTTGATATATTCTTTAAAGGTCTGGTGATAATCTAGGTGATCGTGCGAGATATTGGTATAAATACCTCCTTTAAAAACTAAGCCTTTGATTCTTTCTTGGTGAATAGCATGAGAACTTACTTCCATAAAAGCATATTCACAACCTGTTTCAACCATATCGTTTAGTAAAGCATTAATAGCGATAGCATCGGGTGTAGTGTGCGTAGAAGGAATGACTTCTTGTCCAATTCTATTTTCGACTGTAGACAGTAGACCGACTTTGTAGCCTAAATTAGAAAACAAACGATGCAATAAAGTGACCGTGGTTGTTTTTCCATTTGTGCCAGTAACACCAATTAGCTGTAATTTTTTTGACGGGTGATGATAATAATTATGAGCTATTTCGCCCAAGGCAGCAGCACTATTGGCTACTTGTATATAAGTAATACTTTCGTTA
>CAZXYA010000618.1:0-4003 GCA_964644655.1 uncultured Saprospiraceae bacterium
CGTAATCTTAATTTAATCCATTCATTATCTCTTCCTGATTGTCGATAAGACTCAATTAAACGGTCATAAAGTAAATCTGGGTTTTCAATCTCTTCCATTTGCTGCGTACCAGCCGATGCTAACCACAATTTAAATGGCTCTGCATTGGGTGACGGAATTGATTGAACCAAACGCAAAATCGTTTCTCTACTGCCACAATCTGTCGTTCGCATTTTACCGTCAGCTGCTCTCAATTTCAAACCGTCGCAATTTGAGACGACTTGACTTCCTTCTTCATTCAAGCGCATTTTAAGATTTCGCCAATAACGTCCAGGGTCTGCTGATTGAGACAATGCACCTACAATATCTACAACAGAATACCATGTTTCCCCAAGATGGTCTATTGTCCGAATATCATAGTTTTCAAAATTTAAAATCTCCATCTTTAAATTAGTTTAAGTTTGGTGAATAAGGTATTAATGAAATACCCAAAATAAATATGGCTACTCCCCTACCCTATTGGCTTTCTCAAATTATCCGTTTTTGTCCGTAGGTATATTAATACGCTTTTCTATTTACTAAACTGTTTCCGAAATTTCTTTGCAGTTATATCCTTCGCCAACATTCGGTTATCCCATTTATCAGAATTTTTTGTTTGCAATTGTTTTTTCTTTGCTTGTAAATTTTCCATAATCTTAGCGAAATGGTCTCCTTGTTCAAAAACCTTCTTTTTCAAAAACCAAATAACCAAGGTTCCTGCTTTTGCCCCTTCAGCCTGCTGATTCGTTTTTGATTCGAAGATGTCAATAACCTCAGAAAAATACCAATCCTCAAAACCTTTAATTTCCGATGATTTAACTTTAGAAAGCATTTCTAGGGCAATTCCGTCATTAACCCCATACGCCACCAATCTATCAAAAGCTTTTAGTTGTGCAAAAGTTAAAGCATCAAAATCTATTGCTCCTTTTTTATTAGGTTTCTGTGCTCTCTTACCTTTGTCCCAAAACTCAAATTCAATATCAGTTACACTATATCCCGTTTTTTTGGGTATATACTTCATGCGAATTGAGGTATGCTCATTTATTTCTTTCTCAACTGGAATCAGTACTCTTTTTCGGAAATTAGAATAGCTCGCATATTTTCCTTCTATTCCGAGTAAGTTTTTTAATTCGTTTAATTCATATTTAATTTTGGACTTATTCTGATGCTTAGCCATTCGATTTCGATGAGCCCTAAATATTTGAAATAAACGAATAGAAAATCCAGAGTTAAGTGGTAAGACTTCGATATAATCAATTTGAGCATATTCCTTTAGCTGCAATAAAAAAGGCTTTAAGTCTTCAGAAAATTTAAACTTTATCGCAGCCTCTCCTTTATCATTCCGCATTGGGATAATAGACTGAAACCAATTAATGTGCCCAGATAAATATTCGCCACTAACCTCTACATCCGTTAGAAATGAAATTCCTTTCTTGATAATTCGAGATGTCAGTTTTCTAATTTCGCTGTAGAAACTTCCGTTCTTATTTCCGTCCATTAAAACCTTCTCCAGACTTTTTAAAGAAACCGTCCTCGACTCAAAATCTTTCTGACGGACAGGGTCAATCCGAGATATTAGAAATAATATAACTTTCTGCTCCTTTGCGGTGAGTTGATACTTAGAATTGAAAATCAGATTATTCTCAATTCTGGCAATTGTGTTGGTAGTTTTACTCATTCTCTTAAATTTGAGTAGTAAAGGTATATATTTAAAGGTACATTACAAAATCACTAATGTACCTTTAAAACCCCATTCTTGTACCGACAAACACCCCACTTTTGTACCGGTACAATATTTAAAAACCTGTAAATCAACTAATTAAGGCTTATCATAAAAACAGAAAATTATTTTCATTTTTTTTACTAAAAGCAACATAAATGGGGTTAGAGTAGTCCAAAATCAAGCAAAATCTCTATTTTCAACGGCTATTAGTGGTTATTTAAGTCAAATTAGAGAGTATATTGTAAAATAACTCATTTCAACCCCATTCTTGTACCGATAAATCTAATGATTTCCCCATTCTTGTACCGACACTACCACTTTTGTACCTAACTAACCCCATTCTTGTACCGATAAATAGTCCTATTACCCCAATTGAGTACTCTTAAATAGTTTTTTTAGCCCTTTTTTTGTACCGATAAATCACGCCCCATTCTTGTACCGATAAATCACTTAAACAACTGATTATAAGTATAATGTGAAAGCTGATTTTCCATGTATTTTTACGCTCCTAAATATAAAGACTTAAATACAAGACTTAAAAAGTCTTAAAAGATGACTTTTTTAATTAATTTTTTAAGAATTCAGATTACTAGCAGTACACCTAATATATTATCTCTTTCCAAATTGCGCAAAGGTTTTCTCTTAAACATAGAATCCCGAAAGTATTCTAAACTAATTTTAACCTTCATTCCAATCTTTTTTTTGAGGCTAAAGGCTTAATATTCTAAATCTTTATTTTTAATTTGAAAAACAGAATAGATTTACCATAATTGCTTGTTCTGGAAAATTGAGCATTTTACCTTTTTGTAGGATTACCCGCAATATAGTAAAGAAGATTAGAAATAAAAATTACCCCTACTCTATTCTTGAACCAATATAAACTACAATTTCTTCTTACCTTATTTACAAAAATATTGTTCGTATAAATTAAATAACTTAACTTGCAATTAAGTTATTTAAATCACAAAAGTTTTTTAAATAAAAAAAATAATTTAAATTACTTAAAATATTTATTAATACTATGGCAACTACACGAGTTATTTCAATTGCTAACCAAAAAGGTGGTGTTGGGAAATCTACTGTTACAATGCTTTTGGCTACAGCCTTGGCAAAACAAAAGAAAAAAAAGGTACTAATCCTAGATACGGATTCTCAGGCATCAGTTTCTAGTTGGTTAGACTCCGAACGGAATCTATATGATGGAGAACCTTTAGTCGAAGTTGAATCCTACCAACCAAGAAAGGTAATGGACTTTTTAAAACGTTTTGGGAGTGATTATGATGTCATCTTCATTGATATTCCTCGAATGACGGACAATTCCAAAGATTCGGCAACGGTTATGCTATTATATATGTGTGATTCTGTGCTAATTCCTGTTATTGGTTCTCAATTAGATGTATTATCAACCAATAATTTTTCATCTTTAGTAAAGGAGGCAGCAGAAGAGAAGAAAAACTTAGATTTTGATTACCGATATTTTGGATTCATTAATCGAGACAATCAGCGAAAAGACAATGAGCAAGCAAGAAAAGTATTGGAAAACCGAGTCGGGTTACCTATGTTGGAAACTAGTTTGAAAGACCTAAAATTATTTACTACCCCTTCTTTATACGAATCCATTTTAGATACTGCCGAAGGACGACGACGATTTGAACCTTTCTTTAATGAAGTATTGAAAAAACTTAAAATCAAATAATAGATATGGCTAAGAAAAGAGACCCTTGGGATTTATCCGCAGCAGCAATTGAAAAGAAGGCTAAAGCCTCTATTAAAGAAATTGCACCTAAGACTTCAATTGCTAAAAAGAAGACTAAACCGAAACCTACCGCTCCTGCTAAAAAAGTTGGACGACCTAGAGTTTCAGAAGAACCTCTAAAAGTATTGAGAGTCTTTGAATCCGTCCATAAACTAGCTCGGAAAATGGCTGCGAATAATGATGTAACGATAATTGAATATATGAATGATTTGATACAGCGAGAATATGACCGCACTAAGTAAAGATTATTTAAGTAATAAAAATTACTTTTATTATAACTGCAAAAGATAAAGTAATTTAATTTATTTAAATTACAAACAAGATATGTTCTTTTGAAAAAAAAGTTATTTATGTTATATAAATAACTTTTAAAATCCTTTTTAGGTAATATAAATTACTTAAAAGGGATTTTTGTTTTAAGTTACTTTTATAATTTAAATTACTTTAATTTTTGCACCTTTGTATTTTACGTAACAAAAGTTATTTAAATGCTTTAAATTACTCTT
>CAZXYA010000618.1:4103-5281 GCA_964644655.1 uncultured Saprospiraceae bacterium
AAAAGTTATTTAAATGCTTTAAATTACTCTTCTAGTTTGTTTTTATTTAAATTACAAAAATTATTTAAATAACTTTTATTGATTGTGTGTGTAATATAAATAACAAAAATTATTTAAATAACATAATTAGTGTTATTTTGGTTTGTAATCAATTAAATAATTTAAATTACTTTTAATGTCCTCTTAATTTAGGCTCACTTCGCCACAGATTTATTATTTCAATTAAGTTGTTTTGTGGAATTGTCAGAATTCGTTGACTTTTGCTTAAAATCGAAGAACGCTTAATACCCTAAAGGCTAATGAAATAAAGAAAATTGAAATAAAAGTTACTTAAGTTATTTAAATAACTTTATTATTTCAGTAGTATTTTTTGAATTAAATTTTGATTTAATCAAAATTAAGCCCTTTTAAGGAAGAAAAAGTTGTTTTGCTGGTATAGTGAGTATTTTCGTTTTAATGCGCTTAAAATGTATTATAATGCGCTTAAATTTGAAAAAAGCTCGTAATTTTAATTCAATATTTTTTAATAGCTCAGAAGGAGAAGTCAAAATAAAGTGCTAATTTGTGTTCCAAATGGGTATAACTATAAGTTTTTGGATGCTCTATAAACTCCAAGGAATAAAAGTTACTTATATTAAGTTTTTATGTTAAAGGCCAGATTATATTGGTCGTTGTAATTAAGAATTATTTGTTGTCTCAGAATTAGTTAGCTGTACAATGAACGTAAGGAAATAAAGCGTTTTATAGCCTGAATCTGTATTGAAAGAGCGGATATTAAAAGTAATTTATGTTATTTAAATTACCTTTTGTGAAAGATGGCGAATTTGAAAAGAATTAAAAATTACTCTAGCCATTCAGGACATTTCTAAAATCTTCTGCACTCATAGTTTTGGCAATTAATCTATTTTCCCAAGCGGTGGTTTTTTCATTTTGTAATTGCTTTTTTCGCTCCTGTAGTCGTTCCATAATCACGGCAAAGTGGTCTCCTTGTTCAAATATTTTCTTTTTTAAATACCAGTTTACCAAAGCACCTGTCTTAGAATTAGCTGTAATTTGATTGGTTTTGTTTTCAAAAATTTGGATAATTTCTTCAAAATACCAATCTTCAAACCCCTTTATTTCACTTCCTAATGCTCTATTAATCATTTCTAAAGCAAGTTCTTGAGTGATTCGATAAT
>CAZXYA010000619.1:0-5279 GCA_964644655.1 uncultured Saprospiraceae bacterium
TTACTTTGTGAAAGTAAAGGTAAGGCATTCTGTGTTGAGTGCAGGGTTTGTGAAGTCATAAGAGTTGGCTGATATATTAAATGCTTTTTTAAAAAAAGAAAACGATAAAAATTATTTCCAATGACTTTCTAGATTATACATTCAAGAAACTAATAATTTCAAATAGGATTAACAAGAAATTCCCATTATATCATTGTGTTTGCCTATTTTATTTTGTAAATTTAAATTTTTAATTCTGGTATATTTACTTCCATTGAAAGCTAGACATGTCTAATCATTTCTTCCTCTACATATTAATCTTCGTATTTAATCTAAATGCACTTTTAGCTCAGGATGTGACATTAAGTTCTCAAGAAGAAGTCGACGCATTTAGTTCAAACATTACAATTATTGAGGGAAATTTCATAATAAATGGAGTTGATATTGTTGATCTATCAAAATTAATAAACATTACTTCTGTAGAAGGAGAATTAGAGATTAAGGGTAACAATTCATTACTTTTTCTCAACGGCTTAGGAAATATCAATTCTGTACAAGGAAATCTTTCTATTGATACTAACCGTAAATTAATAACCCTTCAAGGTCTGCAGAGTTTAACATCTATCGGAGGAGACCTAATCCTAAAAGACCATACTGAATTGGAAAACATTGATGGGCTAGAAAATATTATTTCTATAGGAGGAGACCTAATACTTGATAACAACAGCTACTTGAAGAACATTGATGGGCTGGAAAATATAAATTCTATAGGGAGAGATTTGAGAATCTCAGATAACGATGAATTACAGAGTTTAAATGCTTTTGAAAACATCGTAAGTATTCAAGGTGACTTAAATATTTCAAACAATCCTAAGATAGCAGACTTAAAAAATTTCGGAAATCTTACTGCAGTTAAAGAGGATTTAATTATTTCGGAAATCCATGATATAATAAATCTTAACGGATTCGAAAACATTACTTCTATTGGAGGAAATTTTAACATTTTCAGAAACGATGATTTACTTACTTTAAATGGTATAGAGAATATTAATACAGTTGGCGGAAGATTGGGCGTAACCGATAATTCAAAATTAACCAATATAAGAAGTTTAGCAAACATTTCAGTTATTGAAGAAGATATAGGTATTGGTGGTAATGATGTTTTGCCAAACTTAATAGGCTTGGAACACATAAGTATTGTAAGGGGAGGTTTATACGTCACGAACAATGATGCATTAATTAACTTAGAAGGCCTAGAAAATATAACTTCTGTTGAAGGAGAATTGGTGATTTCAAGCAACGACAATTTAAAAAACATCTATGAATTAGAGAAATTGAATTTTATTGGGACAAATTTAAAAATTTCATCTAACTGCGATTTACTAAACTTAGATGGTTTAGAAAACATTACTTCTTCTATTCAAAATTTAAGTATCGATGACAATAATGCTTTACAAAATCTTGAAGGCTTGAGGAATATTCCATTAGTTACGGAGAATTTCACAATTAACAGGAACGAAGGATTACAAAGTCTTAAAGATTTAAGCAGTCTTACTTCAGTTGGAAACTTTGTTACTATTTTAGAAAATGGTTCTTTAAAAGATCTTATTGGATTAGAAAATTTAGTTTCTATCGTCGGAAATCTTTTCATTAATAACAATAAGGCATTACAAAATATTGATGGTTTAGAAAACCTTATGACTGTTGGTGGGCCTCTTTCGATTAATTCAAATGCCGCTTTACAAAATATTGATGGCTTAGGAAATCTCATGACAATTGGTAATTATTTATCGATTAGTAACAATGCTCATTTACAAAATATTGATGGTTTGCAAAGCTTATCCTCTATAGGAGAATATTTAATGATATCACTAAATGAAAATTTGCAAAATATTGATGGTTTGCAAAGCTTAACTTCTATAGAAGAATATTTATGGATTAGACATAATGAGGCCTTGGATAACATTAATGGATTGCAAAGCTTAACTTCTATGGAAGAATTTATATGGATTGAAAATAATAATGCTTTACAAAATGTTGATGGCTTATCAAATCTTACTTATGTTGGTGAATCTTTAAGAATCGATGACAACGATGTACTACAAAATCTCAATGGATTACTGAGTACGCCTACTGTAATAGATGGTTTGACTATTAGAAATAATAATGCTTTACAAAATCTAGATGGTTTGTTAAACTATTCAAGCTTAAAGAGTTTGAGTATTAGTGACAATGATGCTTTATTAAATCTAAATGGTTTAATGAATATCACGAATATTGAAAATATACTTAACATTTGGAACAACCCGCTATTAAAAACCTTAGATGGTTTAGAAAACATAAGGAAGATTGGTGGTAATTTATCTATTATAAATAATTCAGCATTGCTAAATATTGATGGATTGATAAGCATTGATTCTATTGGTGAGGATTTATTGATTAAAGAAAACAGTGTTTTAGAAAACGTTAATGGTTTAATAAATATTAGTAAAGTCGGTAGAAATTTCAGTATCGTATATAATACAAGTTTAACGAATTGTTGTGGAATTAAACATTTATTGCTAGAACCTAATGCAATTGGTAGATCTACATTTATTAATGATAATTCTGTTGAATGTAACTCTGAAGAATTAATAATATTAGTTTGTGAGAGTTCAACAGCTAAGAGTTGTATCTATTGGGATGAAAATGAAAATGGGGTAAGAGAATCTACTGAGAAAAAAATTTCTACTCTGAAAAGCGTAACCAATCCCTATGACATTGTCACCTTTACTGATTCATCAGGTTGTCATACTCACCATCTTGAAAATGGAGACCATACGGTATCATATATACCTTCCCCTTTGTGGCAGCTAAGTTCTGATTCATCAGTTTACCACATCACAATCAGCGACAATGATATTAGTGGTCTTGATTTTGGGTTTACTCCTACAGACATAGTGCTTACAGGAACACACACATTGGTTAGCGGAATTCCACGATGCTTTCGTGAAGTAACATTTGATTTCAACTTTAGAAATGAAGGCAATTCTATTATGGATGGTAGGCTATTTATCAGTTTGGACTCATTTACAGAATTATCTAGTTTTGTTCATCCAGCAGATACTATAATCAGTGATAAAATATGGGAATGGCAGTATGAAAATTTATACCCTGGTGAGCTTTTACAAAGGAAGGCAATTCTAAAACTACCCAGTTTCGAGATTGATTCAATAAGTGTTATTTCGGTTGCCTCAGCTAAAACCAATAAACATCCAGAAGTGTTTTTTAAATCAAATTATAATACTCCTATACTTTGTGCTTATGACCCTAATGACAAACTAGTGAGCCCAGACCGCGAGGGCGATGAAAATTACACACTTTTTGACGAAACGCTTACTTATACTATTCGTTTTCAAAATACAGGAAATGATACTGCTTTTACTGTAATAATTTTAGATGAGCTTGATGATTACCTAGATGCTTCTTCATTAAAAGTAATAGCTAGTAGCCACGAAAGTACCCTCTCAACCGAGTTGAGGGGAAGCAATAAACTATCATTTAATTTTGAAAATATACTCTTACCAGATAGCACTATTAACTTTGATGGCAGTCAAGGATATGTAACTTATTCCATTAAGCCCAAAGAAGGATTAGCCGAAAATAGCATAATAAGAAATACGGCTTCTATTTATTTTGATTTTAACCCACCTATTGTCACGAATACCACGCAGAATACTATGGTAAGCTGTTTGCCACCAGCACAACTTGTCCAATATGATACTATTTACGAAGTAAATACATTTGAATTGATAGACGGCTCAATTGTGAATGAAACAGGAACTTACATTTTCAATTTAGTTGATGAAGAAGGATGTGATACATTAATTTTCACTACGGAACTAGAAGTATTAGAATGCCCTATGCCCATCTTAAGTGAAGTGAATATTCAAATTCTTGACCAAGAAGAACATATTTTACCCGATAGCACAGTGGTTAGTGAAGCTGGCACCTATATTACTGAGATATTAGACGAAATAGGTTGCCTAGCTGAAATAATTACAACCAACTTAGAATTACTTACTAGTACTAGTACATTTTCTTCAAATGAACCTATATTTATTTACCCCAACCCAACTAGTGCACAAATAATTATAGAGATTAAAACGCAAGATGTAAATAAACATCAACTTACTTTGACTAACATTTATGGTCAAGATGTTCTGTCCAAAGAAGTTAATCAATCCTTGACAAAAGTCAATGTAGAACAATTACAGTCTGGCATTTACATTGTCAGTATACTTAACAATAAAGGCAGAGAAGTAGCCACACAGAAATTGATAATTGTACGGTGAGTCTTGATTTTAATTTCTACTCTCAATATTTAAAACATTCATTGTTTTTTCATCTAAAATTCCGCTAACTAATTTGTTCTTTTTTTGAAAATCCTTTAATGCTATAATTGTTTTTGACATACCCCAATCATCATCCTCTAAATCATATCCGATGTCCGTCAATTTATTTTTTATTTCAACCATAAGATATGCTCCGTGAGCTTCCCCTCCTGATATTGATTGGCATAGAAGATTATAATTTTCTGGTTCTAAATATATTTGATTCGTCGAGAGATTTACAGGCTTTTTATTAGTAGTCCTTCGGATTAATTTATAATGGGTTTTCACCTTTTTCAAAGGAACAATAAAATCATTTTCACTAAACTCCTCAAGGGTAAACCTTAGTAGTCGCGTAGGGATAGTCACTACACAAAAGTCAAAATCACCTTCATATGGATTTAGAAAACTGGATTCATCTTTATTTCTCAGTATTATTTTTTGAAAGGATTCTTTAGTAGGAATTTCATAAAACGCCTTTTCCAATTTCATATTCTAGACTATCTCTATAATCAACATCAACCTTTACAAATTGAGTTTCAATCAATTCCACTATTCTATGAGATTCATATTTTGTATAGTAAAACTCTTTTGAATGTTTTGCAGAATAAAAACACTTTCCCGAGAGGAAATCATTTTTAGCTTCATAGAGCATCTCCTCATGCTTAATAGATTGGCACGAAAAAAAAGTAAGACACTTAGAATAATATATTTCATTTTGCATTTTCGTAAAGAGGTAACACAAAAATAATAAATTACTCTAATGCACCAGCACAATCTTCCCCATGTGGTTTCCTTGAGCCAGAGCATCAAAAGCTTTAAGCGCATCAAGCAAAGGAAATGTTTGATGAATCGTTGGTTGTATTTTATGCTTCTCCATAAAAGCAATCATCTCGAAGAATTCATCCGGCGAACCCATCGTACTTCCAA
>CAZXYA010000620.1:0-5271 GCA_964644655.1 uncultured Saprospiraceae bacterium
CAACCGAAAGAAAGCAGCATTGCTGCAAATAAGACAAAAGATATGCGCCTCATGAATAATCTATTTTAGAATTTTATACACTTCTTTTAATAATTGTGCCTAAAAATAGGCGATTTCAATTAAATAACGTCGTTTTGTTAGAAAAAGATGTTTTGAAAATCTTAAAGGTGAGTATTGTTCGAGTAAATGAAAGGAATTAAAATTAGAAATTAATTGGACAGGACAGAGTGACGACAGTATTATTAATAGTTGGAAAGAAGAAAAAATAGCTACAGCACACGGTGCAGTAGGCATTACATTATGTTTACTACTTGAATTATTAGATTATACCACATTTGAAGAAGGGATTTACGGAACAGGGATTGATTTTTGGTTAGGAAAAGGAGAACTTGCCAATAATCAAATTTCTTTTTTTCAAAGGGAAGCCAGAGTAGAAATATCAGGTATTTTTAAAGAATCTAAAGAAAATAGTATTAAAATGAGGGTGAATAAAAAGAAAAAACAAATTTCTCCCTCGGATAATACACAACTAGATGGCTGGATTGTTATTGTCGAGTTTGAAACACCAAAATCAAAAATAGTAAAGAAATGAATATAGTTAGATTAACCCATCAATTGGCTATGGAAATGAATACTATTGCTGATGTAGCAATGGCTAAAGGGTATCAAAAAGAGGCTAAAAAATTTTACATGGAATAATGGTATTGGAAGAAATTAAACCTGCTGCTTAAAATTCCATTCTAATTAACAACCCTATCCCACTTCTTTTGTTTTGCTTATTCAAAGCCTTTTATTTGATAAAGCAAAACCCATAATGAGAAGAATAAGAGTTGTTATCATCTCCATATTTGTGGCGCTCACCATCGCCAGTATTTTTTTTGCCACCCAATTAAAATTCACTTTTGATTTTAGCCAATTTTTTCCAGAAGGAGACCCAGATTTAGCTTTTTTCCAAGAGTTTACCGAGGAATTTGAAAATGATGCGAACTTTTTCTTGGTGGCTATTCCTAGAAAAGAAGGGGTGTTTGAACAGAATTTTTTAGAAAAAGTCCACGATTTTACGCTAAAAGTTAGACAACTAGATAATATCACCCAAAGTCAATCTTTAACCAAATTTTCCTATCCCTTAAAAACGCCTTTTGGATTTACAACTGTTCCTGCCATTCATATAGACCAACCTGAAAAATATGCTAGAGATAAACAACGCTTATTAAATGATGAACGCTTTGTTTATAACCTCATTGATTCTTCCGCTACTACTTTGGTAGTTGCCTTAAAAACAGCCGATAAAATAGCATTACCCGCCGCCAACCAATTAATTGCGGATATTGATTCCTTGATTCAAACTTATCATTTTGAAAATCATCATTATTTAGGGCAAACTTATTTTCAGTCAAAATTGGTCAAGATGCAACAGGAAGAGGTCTTATTATCTGCCCTGATTTCTGGTTTTTTAGTCTCCATTATCATTTTTGTATTATATCGTCGGCCTTATGGAGTTGCCATTGCCTTAGTTTCTATTGCTTTGGGCATGATTTTATTTTTAGGATTTTTAGGTGCAACAGGTCGAGAATTAAGTGTCATGTCTGCGCTCTATCCAGTTTTGATGATAATAGTCGGTACTTCGGATGTAATTCATATTATGTCAAAATACATTGATGAATTGCGAAAAGGATTACCTAGAAAAGAAGCGATTACCATTACCATCAAAGAAATTGGTTTAGCCACTTTATTAACTTCTGTAACAACCGCTATAGGGTTTGCTTCCTTATTAACTAGCCGAATTAGCCCGATTAAAGATTTTGGTATTAATGCGGCCTTTGGGGTTATCATTGCTTATATCACCGTTGTCTTTTTTACAACGGCTTTGTTGTCTATGTTTAAAACAGATGACTTGATTAAATTAGGGAGAAATAATCAGTTTTGGGAAAATTTGATGGAAAAGACTTATCAATTCACATTAAAACATCCTTTAAGAATTGCTTTGGGAAGTGTGATAATAGCAGCAGCTAGTTTTTATGGGATTTCCATTATTACCACCAATTATCAACTAGCCAATAATCTACCAATCGGTGAAAAAATAACCAAAGATTTCCAATTTTTTGAAAAACAATTTGCAGGGTATCGCCCTGTAGAATTTGGCGTCTTTGCCAAAGGCGATTATATGGCTACTGATTTTGAAGTATTACAAGAAATGGATAAAGTCGAACAGTATTTAAAAACGATTCCTGCTATTAAATCAGTCAGTTCTGTTACGATGGTCTATAAAAGTGCCAATCAAGCAGTCAATCGAAATAAAACAACCGCTTATCAATTTCCAACAACAAAAAAAGCGTTTAATAAACAAAAAAGGTTTGCCGATAGAATCTCTACTAGTTCCGCTAATGTTTTGGTCAGTAAAGACGGCAAGAAAGCTAGAATTACCACTAAAATCTTAGATTTAGGGGCCGATTCTATCCAAGCGGTTTGCCATAGAATTGATAAGTGGATTGCGGCAAATACCAATCCCCAAATTGCCACTTTCAAAAAAACAGGGTCAGGTATTATTTTGGATAAAAATGCAGTTTATGCCAGAGAAAGTTTATTAGAAGGTTTAGGCATTGCAGTAATTGTTATTAGTTTATTGATGGCACTATTGTTCAAGAATTGGCGAATGGTTTTAATCTCGCTGGTGCCTAATGTTTTTCCCCTCATTTTTGCAGGTGGTTTATTAGGCTTTTTAGGTATAGAATTAGAAGCAGGCGTAGCGATTTTATTTGCCATTGTTTTTGGGATAGCGGTAGATGACACTATTCATTTTTTAAGTAAATTTAAGTTGAGTAAAGACAAAGGTTTGTCCAATGAGGAAGCGATTCATATTACTTTTTTAGAAACAGGTAAAGCCATTTGTTTGACCTCGATTATTTTATTTTTTGGCTTTCTGATTATGCTGTTTTCTGTCAATCCACCAAGTGTAACGGTAGGCATGATGATTAGTGTGACTTTGTTTACGGCTTTGTTTAGTGATTTGTTGATTATCCCTGTTTTGATTCGGTGGTTGATGCGGTAGTTAATCTACGAAAAACACAATAGATTAACTAAAACAACAAAGCAGGATTAAAAGATAAAAAGTCTTCCAATTCAAGGCCTCCCTTTCCAACTAAATAAACCTTGTGAGGATGATATTTACCCTTAAAGACCGCTGTTCCTTTATGAAAACCAGTAGCACCACTTTTGACTTCAATACCAATAATTTTATTTCCTTTTTGTAAAACGAAATCGACCTCTTCATTGCCTTTTCGCCAGTAGAATAATTTCATATCTGTGCCTATGGTATTGTTAATCAAATGTGCGCCAATAGCAGATTCCACATGTTGACCCCATTCTGTTGGCTTTAATCGAATCTCATTTAGTATTTCTGTTCTAAAGGCTGCCAAAAAAGCAGTATTTAGCACTTGCAATTTAGGGCTAGATGCTTTAGTTCTACTTAAACTACCTGAATAATTTTCTAGTCCTCTAACTAGATTTGCAGCATCTAATAAATTTAAATAATTGGCTAAAGTTGTCGTATTTCCAGCGTCAACTAATTGTCCAAGTATCTTAGTATAGGAAAGGATTTTGCTGGAATAGATACAACTAAATTCAAATAACCTTCTTAGTAGCGCAGGCTTTCTAATTTTGGTCAAATGCAAAATGTCTTTAGCGATAGTCGTTTCTATTAAAGAATTTCGGATATATTCTTTCCATCTTGTTTCATCTTTTCTAAGTGTAATGGCTCCAGGGAATCCACCAAACCAAATAAATTCTTCAATAGTTAAGTCAAAAGCATTGTGCATTTCTGTAAAAGACCAATGTGACATAAAAATTCGCTCAAATCTACCTGCTAGAGATTCTGTTAACCCCTCCTCTAATAATAACCTGGAAGAACCAAGTAGTACCACTTTAAGCTGTAATCCTTGCCAGCTATCTTTATCCCATTCTTTTTTAACGATTCTACTCCATTCTCTTATTTTTTGAATTTCATCAATAATTAACAAAAAATCTTTACTATTTGATTGTTTTTTTTTGAATCGTGCTATTTCCCATTGCTGTTCAATCCAAACTACATTATCTGAAATTGTTTCATCAGCTGAGGTAAAATGAAAAGGGATAGTTATGTCTTCTAGGACTTGCTTGACCATAGTTGTTTTACCCACTTGACGAGGTCCAGTAATTACTTGAATAAATTGTCGAGGTTCTTCAATTCGATTTTTTAAGGTAATAAAATGTGGTCTTTTAATCATATTTTATGATTTACTCAATAGAATAAATTATTTACTCATTATATCTCGTAAAAATACGCATTATATCTCGTAAAAATACGCATTAGAATATTTAAAATAAAAATCTACAAATCTAGTATCTTTGCCCTATGGATGCAAAGCAGGTAAAATTAGACATCAGACTACTCTCCAAAACAGAAATTCTAGAGTGGTTTTTAGCCATGGGCGAAAAGAAATTTCGCGCCAAGCAAGTCTATGAATGGCTATGGCAAAAAGGGGCACATTCTTTCCAAGAAATGACCAATCTCTCCAAAGCCTTGCGAGAAAAATTGGAAGCAAATTTTGTCATTAATGGTATTCAAGAAAATAAAGTGCAGCGGAGTAACGATGGCACGATTAAATCTCGTTTCCAATTACATGATGGGCATTATATTGAATCTGTGCTGATTCCTGTACCAGGGGACAAAAGATTTACCGTTTGTGTCTCTTCTCAGGTCGGTTGTAGTTTGAGTTGTAAGTTTTGTGCGACGGGAAAAATGAAGCGAGTTAGAAATTTGGATGCAGGAGAAATTTATGACCAAGTTGTTTTAGTCAATCAACAAGCTTTAGCTGCTTTTGGGCATCCATTGACGAACATTGTTTATATGGGCATGGGCGAACCACTTTTAGCCTATAAAAATGTCCTCAAAAGTATCGAACATATTACCTCTCCTGAAGGCTTAAATATGTCGCCCAAGCGAATTACGGTAAGCACAGCAGGCATAGCTAAAATGATAAAAAAATTAGCGGATGATGAAGTTCGATTTAACCTTGCCTTATCCCTTCATGCTGCTGATGACTTAAAGCGAAATGAAATAATGCCCATCAATGAGCAAAATAATTTGTCAATTTTGATGGATTCGTTGAAATATTTCCATCAAAACACTAAAAATCGCATCAGTTTTGAATATATTGCCTTCCAGAATTTTAATGATAGTTTAGAAGATGCCGCCAATTTAGCAGACCTCTGCCGAGATTTTCCCGTAAGAAT
>CAZXYA010000621.1:0-5254 GCA_964644655.1 uncultured Saprospiraceae bacterium
CCTCTTGCCATCTTTGGTAATTTTTCTTATGTCAATGAAATTACAAAGGTATTACGAATTTATTTTTTATACCACTACGTTCCATTTGGAAGATCATTTTTTTATTTGAGCATGGTAATGGATGCTTATTCTAGAAAAATAGTTGGCTGGGATTTATCCGAAAGTTTAAAAGCAGAAGGAGCCATTTCGGCACTCAAAATGGCCCTCTCTACCCCAGGGCTGTTAAGTTCTAAAAAACAAGTAACTTAGTGCCAAATTTTATTTGGTATGTGCTTAGAAAAACATTTCTCCAACATAGAAGATTTCCGACGTCCACAGGGACTACGACACACAAAGTCTCAAATGTTTGGAATGATATCAAATTATTGAAGAAAAATAAAGTTGAAATTTCCATGACAGAATATGGTGATCCATATGAGAATATTTTAGCGTTACTTATCTAATTTACTATGAACTAGTAAAACCCGACTCAGCAGCTGATGGATTTGGCCCGCTATGAATAATACTTTCTTTTTTATAAATTTTAATTGTAGGTTTTGTCCAACTTAATTTTTTTTCATTCATTTTGAAAGGATTTACTCAACTTTTGCATTTAAGCCCGAAGAGGCAAGTTCATTGAAAATTAGGTAAAACAAGAAAAAATAGCCAGAATAATTAGTTTTGTAAAAACTAGTTAAATGATACCACTGATTGATATTCCAGAAATAGTAAAATATTATGCGCCCCATTTTCAAAATTTATTCAGCAAGTCAGAATATGCTTTGTTTCAGAAATATCTGTCGGGCTTAATTGTCTCCGAAAATAAGTCAGTAGAAGCGATCAATAGACTGTTCGTAATAGATGTAAAAAATCAGAGTACCTTGAATCGTTTTCTAACGGCTTCCAATTATAGATACTGCTGGAAAACAAGAAATGTCCTTGCAGGAAATCATGTAGACACTCTTGCCTTGTTTCAACATCAATTAGTATTTGAAATATAGCAGATAATTTTATCGCCTACTCGTCATGCAATTGTGTCAGAATGGAATTACGCCATTTTGATGGCTGGCGTTGTTTTACCTAATTGTCAATGAACTACCTTTGGTTTTTACCAAATTATCGCCATTTTTTACTTTTTTAATGGCTTTTTCATAAATGCAAAAGTTGAGGATTTAAATTTATTTACGTATAATGCGAATAACGGGCTAAATTTAGATGGATATTGATTGTTAGCTAGTTAGATCATGGTGATTTTAAAAATCACCATGATCTGGACCATAAACACTTGATTTTCTTTTAGCCCGTTATTCGCATGTATAACTAATTGATATAGCAAATATAAAACCTACTTCTCCCATATGCAAATTTATACAGCCTTCGGTCTAAATTTTTTTTCTCCTGAATTAAAACTGCTTGAATTACCTATAATTCATGAAACTTCATTTGACGTAAAAATTACTATACAAAACAAAAATGTCCTAAAAGAAAGAAAGAATTTCACAGCTGGTTTTTTTGAAGGTTCCTATCAAAAATTTACTTTTAATCCTGATACCAAAGTACAATTTTGTATAGAAAATGGAAAAACAATAACTGTCCGAAAATTTGATAAATCTATATCAGAAGACACGCTTCGCTTGTATATTTTGGGTACTTGTATGGCTATTATCTTGCAACAAAGAAATATTCTATGTCTTCATGCATCTGGTTTAGTAAAAGGAAAACAAAGTTTTTTGCTAACTGGTAATTCTGGGGTTGGAAAATCTACTAGCCTAAATTATTTTTCAAATAAAGGTTATAAGTTTATTGGTGATGATGTTTTACCAATACTTAAGGGAGAGAAATTACAGGTTATTCCTGCCTATCCACAAAGCAAATTATGGGAACAAACAATTGAAGAACTCCGTATTGATAAAACATTAATATCAAGAAGAATTCGGCCTGAACTCGAAAAATTTGGAGTTTTATTAAAACATCAATTCTACAATCAAAAAATAACCCCACAATTTGTAATTTGGTTAGATTGGCATGAAGAAACTTCAATAAAGTTTGAAAGAGTAAATCAAGACAAAGCTTTTTTTATATATCGGCAAAATATTTATAGAAGAGAAGCTTTAATTAGTAAAGAATCGCAAAAACTATTATTGGATTATGCTTCTTTCCTTGCTCAAGAATTACCACTTTATCGCTTTAAAAGGCCAAAGAAAAAAGGACAAATTATTTCCCACTATGAGTCATTAGAAAAATATATAAATCAATTGCTCAATAGTACAACAACCTCTTCTCAGTCACTAATTAAAAAATAATTTTAATATGTCAAATAAAATGCTAAATCTTTCTTCTATAGTATCCAAGTTACCCGATAATTATATTGCTACAGATTTTGGAGAAGAAACGATGATTATGAATATGAAAAGTGGAGATTACATTAATTTAAATAAAATGGGGACTTCTATCTGGAAACTATTAGAAAACCCTTCTTCTATTGAAAACATTTGTTTAGAATTACTTAAAATATTTGATGTAGAATTCAGTACTTGTCAAGAACATGTAATTGACTTCCTAGAAAAACTAATAGACCAAGATATACTTGAAACAAAATAGATTTTTATGAGTGTTATTTTTGGCTCCATTCTAACATATAATTCTAATTTTTCTGTTGAGTCCTATAACGAATTAAAAAAGGAATTAACCAAGAAAGGGTATAAATATAGTCATTTCAAAAATGAAAATATTATTTTGGGAAAAATGGATATTGGTTTATCATTACCCTACACCCCTCTTTTTTCTTTTCCATTCATTAATAATCGCTATATTATCACTAGTGATTCTATTTTATATAATAAGTTAGAATTAGCAAAAAAAATTGGCATCTCAAAAAACATAAAAGAATTATCTGACCAAGAATTAATATTATACGCCTTCGAAAAATGGAATTCAAATTTTGTACACCATCTGAATGGTGATTTCATCATATTAATTCATGATACAATCTCTAATACTACAACGGTTTTCAGAGACCCATTGGGAATCCGCCCTTTTTATTATTATTATCATCAAGATTATTTCTTCTTTTCTTCTCAGCTGAATGGTTTACTTGCTATTAGTAAAATAGATAAATGTATTGATTTCTATTATTTAAAACAACAAGCAGCTGTACTTATGCCACCTAGTCATGAAACTACAAGTTATAAATTTATAAAACGATTAGCTCCTGGACATATACTTATGTTTAGTCATAAAAAGCTTCAAATAAAAAACTACCACCAGTTTAATCCTAAAAAAATTAAGTTAAAGAAAGACTCAGAATATCTGGAAGCTTTTCAAGAATATTTGCAAAAAGCTGTCTCTAGGAGAATATTATCTAATGATAAAATAGGTGCTCATTTTAGCGGGGGCTTAGACTCTGGTGGAATTAATGCAATTGCTACTCCTTTATGCAAAGAACAGCAAATAGATTTATATAGCTTTACATTAGCGCTCCCAAATAAAAGAATCAAAAATAGATATAATATTCCTGATGAGAGAGAGAGGACAAAAAGTATGAAGCAGGATATAAAATTGCAAAATCAAATTTTTGTTTGTGGAAACCAAAAGCCGTTTTTTGAACAATTTAATACAGCTTTAGAACTACATAAATTTCCTTCAAGTATTGAAAGTTATGAAGCCATCCATTTTATCAATGAAAAAGCTTCTCAAATAGGTATATCAAATATGTTATCAGGATTTGGTGGAGATGAAGGAATTACTTTAAATCGTAGTCCTAATTACATATTAAATATTATCAAAAATAGACAAATTCTAAATTTACTAAAAGCCACTAATATACATGGAATCAAAAGAATATTGGTATACCTAATTTATTCAACGCCTTTTCTAAAATATTTTTTTGAAAATCAGGGATTAAAAATACCTGTCAAAGACTACCAAGAACTCTCCAGAAATAGTTCATTGCTAATGGATAAAGAATTGGATGCAAAAATTCAAAATGAGTATCATCGTATTTTTAAATCGAATACTTTAAATGGCTTTATTGGTAATTTATTAAAAAATCACTTAATCACTGGCAGATTAGAAACCGAATCTGCTTTTTCCTTTCCTCATAAGGTCCAAATCACTTATCCATGGTTAGATTTAGATTTGCTAAATTTCTTTTTATCAATTCCAGAAACAAAAAAATATCAAAAAGGAAATGGTAGATTATTTTATCGACAAGCTATATCCAAATGGACAAGTTTAAATCATATTCTTAGCAATAGGAGTTCAAAAACCTCTATTATACCAGCCTATATGCTTAGTGCCTTTGATGGATATGAAGAAATAAAAGGGTTTGTAGAAAAATATTCAAAAAAAGCCTCTTATGATTTTATCAATTGGAAGCAAATTCAACACAATATGATGAAGGTTAAAAAAATCTCTCATACTGATGAAAACATATATTATGCATTGTATCAAGCACACCAAGCAATGAAAGTTGTTCTTTTTTTAGAGAAATTTGGTTAGTTTTTTTGCTATATGATTCAAAAAGAAATCCAATGAGTTATTTGAGTAAAATAAAAACATTTATTTCTTTCACGAAGGAGGAGAAATACTTATTAATTAAAGCATTTTGTATAGTTATTATAGTGGAAATTAATTTACACTTTCGGCCTTTTGACCAAATTAAAAGCTGGTTAAAGAATTCGCAAAAAAACAAATTAAATCAAAGAGTAATCAAAAAAACCGAACTCTATCAAATTATTTACATTATTAAAATTATTTCAAAATATTTACCTTTTATCAAATGTTATAATAAAGCACTCACTGCTAGGATTCTACTAAATCAAAAAGGGTATCACTCAACATTGTTTATTGGGTTTAGGAGAGATGATAAACAACAATTAAAAGGGCACGCTTCCTTGGAAAGTAATGGCCTAATTATTACTGGAGGAAACATTCATAAGGAGCATATAGTAACATCAGTTTTTTAAAAAAAATAATATGGAAAATAAGAATTTATTTGAACAATTAAACGTAAAAATTAAGAACAATTTTTTTGAAGATAGCTTTTGTAATCTCATTTTAGAAAAAATGCAAAAGGCAGAAAAAAAATTAGCATTAGTAAATAAAGGAAGTTACATGCCAAATTTTCGCAATACATTTTCCTTAAAAATGCCGGAAAGTATTCATCAGCAAGTAATTCAAAGGGTAAGAGAAAAGCTTCAACCAGAATTAGAAGAATTTTTGTAAGCTCAAACTGTTTTCAGAGTAAAAATACAAAAAGCTAATAAGAAGAAGA
>CAZXYA010000622.1:0-5251 GCA_964644655.1 uncultured Saprospiraceae bacterium
TTAAAAACCCTCCTGCGAGGCGACTTCGTCGCCTCGCAGGATTTAAACTTATCTAATTTACAGCGTATTCAGTTTATTTAGGTAGCCAAAGCTTTTTTAATCGAAGTACTTTTTCTATGACATCTCGCACACACCCTTCCCCACCACCTAAAGGAGACATGTATTGGGTAATGGCTTTTATTTCTGGAGCGGCATTTTTGGGACAAACGGGCAAGCCAACAAGACGCATTACTGGATAATCTGGTAAATCATCTCCCATATATAACACTTGTTCATCATCTATTTTACAAATGGTTTTAAATTCATCATAAGCTACTTTTTTATCCCTTGTTTTCTCATAAAGATAGGAGATCCCTATTTCTTTAAAAATAGATGCTAAACCATTTAAACTACCTCCTGAAATAATAGCTATTTTATAATCATTTTCGATGGCCTTCCTTAATGCAATTAAATCCTTATCGTTTAATTTTCGAACAATTTTTCCATTTTCAAAAACGAATAGGCTATGGTCTGTTAAGACACCGTCTACATCAAAAACAAAGGCTTTTACCCTGCGAAATTTTTCTAAATTATTCATTGGAAGAGAGATAAAGAGGTGTAAAGGTATAGAGATAAAGAGGAGGGGACCTTTGTACCTCTGTACCTTTACACCTCTCTTTATAAATTCTGAAAAGCTTTATCTAAATCTTCTATTAAATCGTCTACATCTTCTATCCCTACACTCAATCGAATTAAGGAATCTGTCAAGCCTACTTTTAATCGTTCTGGTTTAGGAATAGAAGCATGCGTCATACTGGCTGGATGCCCAATCAAGGATTCTACACCGCCCAATGATTCTGCTAAAGTAAATAAATGCGTATTACTCAATACTTTTTTCGCATCCTCATAATCATCATTTGCTAAGTCAAAAGAAACCATACCTCCAAAATCTCGCATTTGTGCTTTAGCAATCTTATGATTGGGATGGTCTTTAAAGCCTGGATAGTAGACCTTTCCAACTTTAGGATGCGATAGCAAAAACTTAGCAATTTTTTTGGCATTCTTACAAGCCCGTTCTACTCTTAAATGCAAGGTTTTTATCCCTCTTAAAATGAGGAAACAATCTTGCGGCCCTGGAACTGCACCAACTGCGTTTTGAATAAAATGCAAGCGGTCTGCTATTTTTTTAGTCTTAGTAATAACAGCCCCTAAGATTACATCAGAGTGTCCACCCAAATACTTCGTCGCAGAATGTAAAACCATATCTGCTCCTAAATCCAATGGGGTTTGCAAATAAGGCGAAGAAAAAGTATTATCTACACAAGTCAATAAATTATTAGCTTTAGCTATTTTGCAAATGGTTTTAATGTCAATAATATTCAACATTGGATTGGTGGGCGTTTCAATCCAGATTAATTTGGTTTTACCTCGATGAATATGCTTTTTGATTTGCTTTGGATCATCCATTGAAATGAAATGGGACTTTATGCCATAAGGCTCAAAAATAGTCCGCATGAGCCGATAAGACCCTCCATATAAATCATTCGCCGCTAAAATTTCGTCTCCAGGCTTTAATAATTTCAAAACAGCATCCATCGCTGCCAATCCACTAGCAAAACAAATAGCGTCCTTCCCATTTTCTAGCGCTGCTAGATTTTTTTCCAATACTGAACGAGTTGGATTTTTTGTTCTAGCATATTCGAATCCTTTATTTTTACCGGGGGCTTCCTGTGCATAAGTAGAAGTCTGGTAAATTGGAGTCATAATGGCTCCTGTAGATGGATCTGGTTCAATGCCTGCATGGATAACTTTAGTTCCGAATTTCATTTTTTATCAATTTTCAATCTGACGCTCTAATATTTCTTAGAAAATAAAAACCTCCAAACTGTACGAATGGTTTTACGAAACAGTTTGGAGGTTTATTTGTATCATGAAGCAGAAAAGAAGTTTTAGTTGGTAAAACCATAAAAAGCTACAGTTTTTATTTCTACCCCCTCTATACCTTTAAACCCCTGTACCTCTATACCTTTCCCTTTCCCTATCCTTTTCTTTTTATAACTTTCTTTACAGCGTCAATGACATTTTGTACGCCAAGTCCATATTTATCTAATAATTGGTCAGGTTTTCCACTTTCTCCAAAAGAATCATTTACCGCAATATATTCTTGTGGTGTTGGCAAATGCTGCGCTAATACCTGAGCTACACTATCTCCCAAACCACCATGTCTTTGGTGTTCCTCCGCAGTTACGACACAACCTGTTTTTCTAACAGATTTTAAAATAGCTTCCTCATCCAAAGGTTTAATCGTATGAATGTTAATCAATTCACAAGAAATACCTTCTTTCGCTAATGCTTTTGCTGCTTCAATGGTATGCCAAACTAAATGTCCAGTCGAAAAGATACTAACATCTGTTCCTTCACTCAACATTAAAGCTTTCCCGATTTCAAATTTTTGATCATCAGGCGTAAAAATAGGCCAACCTGGACGACCAAAGCGCAAATAAACAGGACCATGATGGTCTGCAATAGCAATTGTTGCAGCTTTTGTTTGGTTATAATCACAAGGATTAATCACCGTCATACCGGGCAACATTTTCATCAAACCAATATCTTCTAGAATTTGATGGGTTGCACCATCTTCTCCTAAAGTTAAACCAGCATGCGAAGCACAAATTTTTACATTCTTATGTGAATAAGCAATAGACTGACGTATTTGGTCATAAACTCTACCCGTAGAGAAATTAGCAAAAGTGCCTGTATATGGAATTTTACCACCAATGGCTAATCCTGCTGCCACCCCCATCATATTGGCTTCGGCTATACCTACCTGATAAAATCGCTCTGGGTTTTCATCAATAAATTTTTGCATTTTTAAAGAACCAATTAGGTCTGCACATAAAGCAACTACTTGGTCGTTCTTTCTACCAACTTCTGCCAATCCTGCACCAAAACCATCTCTGGTTGATTTTTTACCGTTAGCGACAAGTTTATCTAACATAATTACTAATTAACGATGAGTTTTAAATGAAGAGCGATGAATGGTTGTTAATTTAAAAGCTGAGCGCTTCCAAATCTTCAAATTCTGGAAGCACTATAGAGTGCTTTTTGATAATAAATCGCTCAAATTTCATATGAGCGGCAAAAATAACCGATTCTTATAGGAATACCAATTACTTCACCCACCATTTATCCACATATTCAATTTTCTGTCCCTTCATTTTGGCAATTAACTGCCTAGGGTCAGCATCCACCATAATACGGTCACCATGAAAATCTTTTAAAAATCCTTCTTGTACCATGTGCTGAATATGGGCTAAAATATGATCGTAATAATCATTGACATTTAAAATACCAATGGGTTTATCATGCAAGCCTAATTGTTGCCAAGTAAACATTTCAAAGAATTCATCCAACGTCCCAATACCACCGGGCAATACTATAATTCCTTCTGCCACATCTACCATTTTTTGCTTTCTTTCGTGCATGGTTTCAGTAATGATTAATTCTGTAATGCCATAGTGGGCAACTTCCTTGTCCACTAAGAATTGGGGAATCGTACCAATTACTTGTCCATTCTTGGATAATGCGGCATCTGCTACCACGCCCATTAAGCCAACATTTCCTGCACCATAGACTAAGGTGATTCCTTGTTCCGCCATTATTTCTCCTAAAACTTGGGTTGCTTGGGTATAAGCAGGATTTAAACCTGGACTAGAACCACAAAAAACAGCTATACTTTTCATGTTGACTTTGTTTTAATGAAAATATTGGAATTATATAGAGATAAGTAGCCAGACAAAATTACTTTCATATTTCTTTTATCAGGATTTGCATGATTTAATTCGTTGATAATCAAAATTATGTCAATGTCTTGTTGGCTATCCGTCTATAGTACGTCAGATAAATAAGTGATAAAAATTCCTGCCTGCGGCAGGCAGGCGTTGCTAACTTAATCCGTTGCTAAGAAAGTAGTTAGCAACAGATTCTACACAAATTAAAAGATGTGTAAAGGTTAAGAAGTAATCATCATCATTTTGGTAATATCAGTTTTTTTCTAACATTCTATTCTATATAGCTTCCATCTTGACCACAAAGTAAGGAAAGGAAAAAGGATTAACCACTATTTTTTTTAAAAACCATAGATAATTTCCCCTTTTTTTCAAAAAAAACTATCTTTAGTCTGTCTTCTAATGAATACCCAATAATTATGAGTCGTTTCTATTTTTTCGCCATATCTATCGTTTTTTTTGTAGTTGGTTGCGAACCATCGATTCCAGAAAATTTGGAAGTAGCTTATCAGAACTTACCAGAAAAAATTGATTTTAATTTACATATTCGACCTATTTTGTCTGACCGTTGTTGGTCTTGTCATGGGCAAGATGAAGCGGCTAGAAAAGCGAATTTACGATTAGATCAAGCAACGACCGCTTTTGCACCATTAACAGAAAGCGAAGGTTTTGCTTTAGTCAAAGGAAGTCTTAGGAAAAGCGAAGTATTCCACCGCATTATTTCTAATGACTCCGAATATCAAATGCCTACACCAGAAAGCCATTTGACTTTGAATGCTACTGAAAAAGCAACCATTATTAAATGGATAGAGCAAGGCGCAGAATGGAAAGAACATTGGGCATTTATCCCACCTCAAAAGCCAAGCATGCCTAAAATCCAAAAAGAAGGTTGGATTCAAAATAATGCCATAGATCAATTTATTCAAACCAAATTAGCCAACCAACAACTTGTACCTTCTCCCAAAGTAGATAAAGAAAGATTATTGCGAAGAATTTATATGGATTTAACAGGATTACCTCCAAGCATAGCAGCGATGGATGCTTTTTTAGCCGATAATTCCACTAACGCTTTTGAAAAAGTAGTAGATGAATTATTACAAACAGATGCTTATGCAGAACGAATGACAATGGAATGGATGGATTTGTCTAGATATGCTGATTCTCATGGTATGCATGCAGATGGGGCAAGATTGATGTGGCCTTGGCGAGATTGGGTGATTGACAATTTTAAACAAAATAAATCTTATGACCAATTTGTTACAGAGCAATTGGCAGGTGATTTATTACCGAATGCTACTAAAGCGCAAAAATTAGCGACGGCATTTAATCGAAACCATGCCATGACCGCAGAGGGTGGAGCAGTAGATGAAGAATTTCGCTTAGAATACGTTTTTGACCGTTCTAATACCACTGCCACTGCCTTTTTAGGTTTGACGATGGAATGCGCTCGCTGTCATGACCATAAATTTGACCCATTTTCACAG
>CAZXYA010000623.1:0-5247 GCA_964644655.1 uncultured Saprospiraceae bacterium
AAAAGTAAAACAACAAATTACAAGTTAGCTGGTAGAGAAACCGATAGGTAACACTACGCTAATAATTGTTTGAACTTATCGCTAAGAGTTAGGTATGAAATAAGGGCAAAAGAAACAGCCTAAAATACGAAGTTATTTCGTAGGTAACCCTAACCATTAATAAGTGACCAAACTAACTAAAAATATTTTATAGGTAATAATTGAGGAAATTTATTGGGGGAGTTACTATTGCTAATGACCAGTAAGATGCAATAAGTTTGAAGTAAAAGTGGTGAAAAAACAGCTTAATTGTGACAAAGAAAAAGGGAATATATAATTGTTGCTTTAATAAATAACTAGTTTCTTTTTTGTTCAAAAAAAATATTTTGGATTAAATTATACTTCCAAGCTTAACAATCAATCAGTTGTAAGTTAAGGTCGTTTCAAAATTAAAATAAATTTAATCTTAGCAAAAAAGTATAAACTAAAGATGTGACTAAATTGTAAGAGGAAATTAAGTTGATTCTTCGATAAATAAAACAATTTTACGGCATACTCAGCAATTAAAAGAGGTAAATAACTTTCGGGTTATTTACCTCTTTTTATCACAGCCAGTAGTTGATTCTATGTGTTTGTGGGAGTACTTTATAAACAGCATTTATTAGAATAACCAATTTTTAATTCTATCAACTGGTGCTTCTCTACCTTCTCTTTTAGCTTTTTTGTTTGTTTCCTCAATATTTCGGTAGGTACTAACAGTTGTTAAAAGGAAAGAACCGACTTTTAAAGCTAAATCGACCATATCGTCTTTATTTGAATTGTTCATAATATAAAATTTATAGGTTGAAAAATGATTTTAAGTTTTATAGGCAAATGGATTATCTTTTAGTCCGCTTACCTTTTTTACCGATTTTATCAATTTCTTGATAAGTAGTGTAGGCTTTCCAGGCAAATGCGCCAACTTGAAGCAATAAATTAGCCATATCTCTATTTGAATTATTCATAATATAAAAGTTTATAGGTTGAAAAATGATTTTAAGTTTTTTAAAAGAACCAATTTTTTATTTGATCAATTGGTGTTGCTCGACCTGCTTGCCTTGCTGCTCTATTTGTTTTGTCTATTTTTCTAATTGTCGTAGCTCCTTGAATAATTAAGGAGCCAATTTTTAAAGCCAAATCGACCTTATCGTTATTTAAATTGCTCATAATAGGAAAGTTTATAGGTGAAAAAATAATTGATTTGCATTACTTAAGAAAGGGGAGAAATAGGAAACGGTATTTTTGTTAATCCCATTTCTCCTTCCTTACGCTGGTGAACTTAAAGGTCAGTTATACTACCTAGGACATCTCCAATTCCTTGAAAAATACCTGAGGCTACGGCTACTGTTCCGCTTAATACAAAAGTTCCTGCTTTTACAACAAAGTCTGATACAGAGTTGTCGTCTTGATGATCAGCATTACATGGCTTACTCATAATAAATGTTTTTAAGGTGATAAATAAATTATTAGTTTCGTTGAATTTCGTCTACTACTTTTTTTCCTTCTTCGATCTTTACCGCATATTCTTTACTAGGTTCTAACTGTACATATTTCGAGTCGGAGGTATTAGGGCTAATAAAGGCAAGACCTTGTGCATTTGGACTAACATTAATAGAATCCCTAGGTGTAATTTCAAAGGTGCTCCAATTCCGACCGTCATTGGTGACATCAATGGTCAATTTGTCTGTATGGTTATTAAAAATGATAATATTGCCTAGTTCATTTTCCTCTTTGGGCGGTTCTTTATCAAAGGCTTCAAACATCTTTTCGGCAAAAATTTCTTCTGTTCGCATCAAAAAGGCAATGCCAAAAAAATAAGTGGCGAAGTGTTTTAGCGTTCTAGCAGTTACTGCTTTTGCGCCCCTTTTAATAAATGTAGTTTTCTTTTTACAAGAAATGGTTGTCATTGAAAGCACCATTAATAATAAAAGAAGCTTTACGGATGGAAGCGATATTTTTTTAATGGATGATAACATAAGTCAATTAAATGTTTTGATTTTAAAATTTATTAACTGTTTACATCTATAGGTGGGGTTATTCAATAAAGAAGTGACAATAAAAAGTGATTTTTTATTAAATTTTTTATTTCATTAATTGTAAACGACTGGTTCTAAGTTATATGAGTTCTTCAAATAAACAATATCAATTTTTACCTAACGGGCTATTTAGATGGTCAGGTAAAAGAATGGTATTATGAAAATATTTAGAATATCTCCTAGCTCATCAAATCCGTTGCTAAAAAAACTTAGCAACTTTCCATCATGAAGTGCAGTATGAAGAAATGTAAATTTCTGAACCCGAAGGGACGGGACGCCCGTGACTCAGTAAAAATGTGTATTACATTATAAGTTCTTCTTATCTAATTATCCCTTAATTAGCTATTGCTTTAGTTTAATCTACTTAAAAACACTTAATTTTGTGTTTACAAATTTTGGTCATTAAAAAAATAAAATTCTGCCTAAAATACTCATCATTCGTTTTAGTTCTATTGGAGATATTGTATTGACTTCTCCTGTTGTTCGTTGTTTAAAATTGCAGACAGGTGGGGAGATTCATTATTTGACCAAAGCGTCTTTTGCTACTATACTAAAGACCAATCCATATATCTCAAAAGTTTATACTATTCAAAAAAGGGTAGGAGAAGTCTTACCAGAATTGCGTCAAGAGCAATATGATTGTATGATAGACTTACACCATAACCTGCGTACTTTTCTAATTAAATGGTATTTCCCTTTTGTAAAAAGTTATGCCTTTAAAAAACTGAACTTTGAGAAATGGTTATTGACTACTTTTAAAATTAATCGACTGCCAGAACAGCATATCGTAGATCGGTATTTGGAAACCCTAAAACCACTTGGCGTTGAAAATGACGGGCAAGGATTAGATTTTTATCTTAATGAGGATTTGCTAAATTTTCAATATTTAGTAAATCAAAAAATACTCCCCCTAAACTATATAGCCCTACCCATTGGCGCAGGTAGAAAAACTAAAGCCTTAACCATTGAAAAAATAGTAAATATCTGCCAAGGAATAAATTATCCAGTTGTATTGTTAGGAGGAAAGCAAGAAATAAAAAAAGCGGATTATATCGAAGCAATCATTAATGCTACAGAAGGGAAAGAAAATTTAAGGAACCTAGTCGGGAAATGTTCACTCTTAGAATCTGCTGCTATAGTAAAACATGCAAAATTGGTCCTAACGGGGGATACTGGCTTAATGCACATAGCTGCAGCTTTTCAAAAACCTATCATTTCTATATGGGGCAATACGATACCTGAATTTGGCATGTATCCATATTATCCCAAAGGAATGGACCTAAATACGACTATAGAAGTCAAAGGGTTACCTTGTAGGCCCTGTTCTAAAATTGGTTTTGAAGATTGCCCTAAGGAGCATTTTAATTGTATTCAAGAAATAGAAATAGCAGCGATAACAACAAAGATAAAGGGATTAGTTAAAGATTGATTAAGTCCGATTTTTCTTTTTTGGCCTGTGTACCCATAATCCATGTAGATTAAAGACCATTCAATTACCTAAATTTTTACTTTGCCAAATAATTGTTTTATATCATTCCAAACCACTATTTCAGCGGATTGGATACCCACCAAATTCCCGTCTCCTTTCCTAAAAAGACCAAACATTCTATGCAGAATAGCGGTGGATGAATTACAAGCGTATTTAAAGAACCCCGCTGATTGGAACTATGATTTTGGGCTAAATCAACCAGAAGGTAGTTTGAGAATTGGTAAAATGTTTGGCGTTTTAGTTGTACAAAACCAAGCAAATAAATTGGGTTATTTAGCTGCTTTTTCGGGTAAATTAGCGAATAAAAACCATCACCAAAAATTTGTACCACCTGTTTTTGATGCTCTAACTGAAAATAGTTTTTTAAATGTAGGAATGGCAGAATTGAATGGGATCAATCAACAAATAAAACGATTAGAAAAAACGCCCGATTGGTTGGCTGCTAACCAACTTTTACAAGATAAAAAGCATCAAGCAACAAAAGAAATAAAGGCATTAAAATTGGTCATGCAACAAAGGAAAGATCATCGAGATAAACAAAGACTTGAGGCAAAAAAGACTTATGCCGCCGAACAAATACATTTGCTAAATAGCGAATTGAATAAAGAAAGCAGTACCGATAGAAAAGTGATTAAAAAATTAAAAAAACAATGGAAACTACAATTGGAACGTTATAAAGTTGATTTAAAAGGGATCCATCAAGAAATTCAACAGTTAAAAGAACAACGAAAACAGAAATCTAATGGCTTGCAGCAACAACTCTTTGAGTCCTACCAGTTTTTAAATCATTTAGGCGAATTCAAAAACCTAAGGGCTATTTTCCAAGATACCAAACCTGTTAGCGGTGCGGGCGAATGTGCTGCTCCAAAATTATTACAATACGCTTTTTTACATCAACTTAAACCTATTGCACTAGCTGAATTTTGGTGGGGAAAATCACCTAAATCCGCCATTAGACAACACGGACATTTTTATCCGCCTTGTGAAGAGAAATGCCGTCCAATTTTAAGACATATGTTAGCTGATTTATTGTAAATTGGGAACTTGCTGATGTTTATGATTTATTCTTTAATAATGCCTTAACATTGGCTAAACTCCCTCCATTATAAACTTGGGTAATCCCCTGATTTTTTAAATATTTCATTGCTTTTGCACTACGATTTCCACTACGACAGTAAACAACTATAGGTTTACTCATCTTGCGAAATTCATTGATTCTCTTTTCAATGGTTCTCAATGGTATTTTAGCTGCTCCTGATGCTATACCAAAGATGGTTTCAAAGTTTTCTCGGACATCTACTATGGTAACACTTTCTTGATTGATTATCTTTTGTAAGTCCATTGTTTAGTGTTTTTGTGAAGTGACATAAAATGATAGTACAAAATTAAATGAAGAACGATAATTTATTGGTGATATGTGTCACAATAACCTTCTTTTTATAACGAAAGGGATAATTAGAGATAAATATATATTTAAAATCAATAATTATCGTTACTGTGTGACAAAAGTCACATCAGAGAAGCGTTATTATTTTTAATTTTGAATTTATTCTCATATAACTATTCTATAATATTTGACTATGAAAAAGTATAAATTTTTTCAATTTCTAATTGTCATATTATTTACTCAATGTTATCCTGTACCCGAAGTAGCAGGACAATTCACGGAAACAGAATTCGAGGAGATGGCAACACAAATGGCAC
>CAZXYA010000624.1:0-5244 GCA_964644655.1 uncultured Saprospiraceae bacterium
AATTACACACTGCTAAAAATTCCAATAGTTGTTTCGTGCAACACCACCAAAAATGCTAAAAGTCGCTTGCGCGATTTTAACATTTGTTGCTAATTGTTGCGGCTGGCTTTATTTATATTCCAATTTTCTTTTCCTATTCTAAATGTCAATTCCGATTCACTTTCTTTTATAAGGAATTTGAATTTTGGATTGTCAATTTCCATGCCTCCTAATTTTTGGACAGCTTTTTGAGAACGAATATTTTCTTTTCCTACGTAGAAAATAACATGGTCTATTTTTTGTAAGGCATAATCAATCATCAAATTTTTCATCGCTCTATTATATTTTCCGCCCCATTTATCTCTTGATAGAAAAGACCATCCTATTTCTATTGCGTTCTCTGAACTATTTATTTTTTTGAATCTTGTGCTTCCAATTATTTTTCCATTTGATTTTTCAATAATTTTAAAGGCTCCTTTTGAGTTAATCGAGTCCGAGAAGAATTCTGCATAAACCTCTTTTTTATATCGATTCGAGCAAGGATGTTGCTCCCAAATCAAAGGATCTTTTGCTACTTCGTAAAGAGCATCAAAATCATTTTCATTTAAAGCTTTTAACATTATCAATTCATCTTCTAATTCTGGTTGCAGATTCATGTTTGAATTTGATTTTTAAATCCTCTTATTTTCTCCTTTTTGCTTGCCGCTAACGTTTAGTATAAGAATAGTAGCGGATTAAAAACCACTAACTTTGCGGATAAACAAAGACCTTTTTTATACTTCATTACTTTGGTTTTAGCGATTAAACCGCTATTATTTTTATACATTGTTAGCTGCTGGACCTTCTTTTCCAAAAGTTATTGTTTCTGTATTGACTATTGACCTGAGTATATATAAGTTTCCTTTCTAATTCAAATTTCTGAAAATTAGATTTGTTGAAATTTTCATATTCGCTATAACTCATTTTGCATCCATCTATTAATTTTTGAATATTATTAGTCATAAATTCAATCATTTCTAAATTTTTGGATATCCCATATCCACTTAATGGATCTATTGAATATAATGCATCGCCAATAAAAATAGAATCTTGTTTTAATAAAAAACTATTCCAATAAGTTCTTGCATCATATGTTGCATCTATTTTGTTTAGATTTTCATATAATTCTATTTCTTTTGATTGGCCTAATGCATTATTAATCTGACCTAATTTTGTTTCGTTATTTAAATCTGAATCAGTAAAGTATGACAATATGTAGTTGTCATTTGGGATTTTATTACAATAAAGCCAGCCATTTTCTAAGGCTTCAATCAATAGTAAATTAGATGAAGCGACAAGTTTTTCTTGGTTTATAATGGTAGAGAAACAAATTAGCTTGTCGTAATATTTTTTTTTCGATTTATTTTTAAGTGAATTACGTCCCGTGGCGTATAAGGTAAATCTAGTAGTGAACACTAATTTATCATCACTATTCGCACTGAGAGACTTGCATAATACTATGCCACCTTTTTGTTCAACAACAGTTGTGTTAAGAAGAATAACATTTCCTATACTTTTACTTATTTTCAATAAGTCTGCTTCAAAGTCAGTTCTATTTACTGATATACCGTTGCCATTCGGGTTGAAAATAAAATCTTGATAGCTTGCTTTTCCATCAGACCATCTTATTTTATTACCACTGTATGGTTTAATTGATTGAAAATCAACTATGGATCCAATTGTTTTCTCAATTATTCTTTTACCATTCGGATGTATTGATTCACCAGCTTTATTGGTGTTCAAGTCAGATCTTTCTATTACAAGAATCTTGAAACCTTTTTTATTCAAAGCAATTGAAGCAGAAAGCCCTGTTATTCCTGCTCCAATTATTACTATGTCGTAATCTTGATTAGAATTTGGGGTCTCTCTCTGTTTCAATTTGTTTATCATTCATTTTATTAATAAATCCAAATTTATTGAATTCATCAACCAATAATTTGTGATCACTAGAAGGGTCAAGAGGGCCTTGTTTAGTTCGTGCCCAAGCTCTTTTTGTGCCATCAGATAAGGTTATTAAATCTGGTCTTTGACTTGGCCACCATCTTCCTTGACACTCAAGAAAATCTGCCTGCCAAGGAAGTGCCATTAAACCAGTGATTTCACCAGATGATACTTTAGAATGGTCAATGGTAAACTTTGACTTATAAATATTCGGGTTTTTAAGAATGATACCGCCTTCAATCCCTGGGAAAAAACCTTGGCCTATTGTTGAATCTAATGCTACCTTTGTTAAATAATGGCCAGTATCTGTATCAAGCTCAATATGCAAATCAAATTTTCCAGAAACATAATTTCGTAAATGTGCTTTCTGAATATCGGTCATTTTATATTCTCTTAAATAACTTTCTATTTTTCTGATTTTTTTTACAACCTCTATTCTTGATTTACGATTATCAGAAGAGTTGTCAGAAATCAAGTCATCACTAATGTTAATTTCATAATCAGCCTTATGTACCCACTTATGATTGGAAAAACTATCAATAATAGGTTTTATATCTCTATTAAAATATGTTTCTGGTATTTCAAGATCTTCTGAATTGGTTTGATTAATAACATCATACAATGTTACAACTCCTTTTACTTGCGGAGCATAATCTGGAGGAGCAATAATTACCCATGCTCCATCAACTTCAATATCCTCTCCATTTATATTAATTCTTGCCTTTACTGTACCATCAGATGTGTCATCATACCAATCTTCATTATAATAAAAGTTATTTGAAGAAGTCTTTTCTCTCCTGCCAGTTTGAGCATCAATTTGTGGACCAACAGGTGCTCCAGTTGGAGAACCAGAATTCCCATATCCTCCTAGTATGATTAAGTTTCCATTTTGGTCGGTTCTTAAGTCTCCTAATGTGATTTGCGTGTCTTTGTACTTACCAACTATTTCCTTTGAATTAGAATTGAGTCCAGATATTTCTTTTATCCCTCCATTTATTTCTAATTCTTTTGCATTAGATTTTACTTGTAATGGTGTATTAGGAGGTGATTGTGGCGGTTGCATGTTTGAAAAAGGGCGAACTACAGAAGATTTTTTATTAACAAGATTGACCGACCAAATTATTTTATCGCGCAAGTTTTCATCTATTGGTTTGTATTTATTTGTTTCTTGATCAAGTTTGTAAACTTTAAACCTACAGCCTTGCCTCTTTATTAATCCATCTTGGTCTTTGAATTTTTGTAATTCACTCTCATTTCCATCTACGTCAATTTCAATTCCATTTGAATTTATCCTCTCTGGACTTAAAAAAAAATCCGTCTTGCTTCCACCAACACGACCTATTCCAATTGTTGGGAATATTTTATACTCTTCCATAATCTATACTGTTAAAGGGTTAATAATATTTTGTTTATTTTCTAGATACTCTTTTACACTATCTAAATGAATCTCATACAACACATCTTCATCTAAATTTTGATGTTCCATATAGTAATCATGTGATTCAATTTTATTTATTCTATCCTTAATACGCTCTAAAATCGTTTGTTGATAGCTAATAAGCCCTGTAAGTTCTGTTGACATTATAAAATCTGTCTCAATTTCAAATGTAGGACCACAGCGAGGTTCTTTGTCATAGTAAAATTCACCTTCGTTAAAAGGAAGTTTGAAAAGTACTTCAGACATTTTTCCCAAAATGGCATTCATGTTTTTGTAAACTAACATCTCAACTACTTCATCTTCACTGTAAATTGACTCTGCTTTAAATCTAAAACTGGAAAAAATATCTAAAAGCAAAGAATTATAACATAAATTAAATAGCTCTACCCATTGAATTGAATAATTATTTTTTATGATATTTTGGGTATTACTATCTGTTTCTCTGACCGATAAATTTTTAGGTGTTTCATATACTTCTATTGGACTATTCTCTACCTCTAAATAAGCATTGTAGAATCTTTCAAAATGAGAATCGACATTGATGAAGTCTTCTCCTTCTCCTTGCTCTGAAATGTAATTTGTTAGATATAAAGCGTCTTCATGTGAATGGACTTTACTCAATGTTAATCCAAACTGAGATACATTTGTGCCTCCATTATTCCATAATCGCTTAAAAGCTTCATATTTCTCTATTTCAGTAATTGGTATAAAATCATTAATAGTAATATGATCACCTGCTTGCAAATCCTTCCCATTTGGTCGCAATTGCATAAAATTTGGATTAGAATGAGGGTTGTCATCTTTTTGAAACATCCAAAAAATTCTTCTGTATAGACCTCCCACAGATTTTATTGCTCCACCAAAGTGATTTTCTGCTTCGTTTCTTATTTGATTTATTTTTTCTTTCAATTCTTCAGGGACATTGATAGGAGCTTCAACAATTACATAGCCTGCTAGAATTCCCATATTAAAACTCTCTAAATTAAAAGGTAGTGGGTTCTCTTTACTATTTGTCAAAAAAGAATCTTTATGCAGATGTAAAGACTGAATGCCACCTATAGATAATAACAAGTTTTGAACTCCCAAAAGATGCCCCATTTCTTGAATAGCTATTTCTTTCAGAGCTTTTTTAGTTGCTAAAATTTCAGGAGTATTGTTTTCCTTTATTGAGTACATTGTAAATAAGTACTGTGCCATTAATCTATGTTCAACTTCAGAGGCTATTTTTAATAAAGTAATCAATTTAGTTTTCGTAGTTGCTGATTCCTCTATTCCTTCTAAAAATGGCGAATAGTTTGATTCGATGTTAGGATCAGAATGTTTTAGTCTAATTGATTTCAGTAAAGAATTAAAAGAACGCTTTAAAAAAGGTTCATTTTGCTCTTTATTTTTCCATATAATTTTTACCATCTATGTTGTTTTTGTCTTGCAGCTAACTTTGTATATCCGACACTATGTCGGATATTAATCATAAGTATTTACAAGGTACTCTTTTCCATAATGATATCCAATGGGCTTTTGACGATATTCCTATTTAGTTTGATTAATCTAGTATAGATTTCGGTGGTTTTAGAGCTGCTATGGCCTAGCAGCATCTGAACATGCCTTAGATTTACTCCAGACTCTATCATATGAGTGGCGAAGCTGTGTCTCAGGGTATGAGGTGTTGCCCAAGGATTAATATTGCTTTGTTCAGCGGCCTTTCGAAAGATTTTTTGAATACTACGGGTACTATATTGACCTCCGTCTGCCCCTTCAAAAAGCCAGTATTCAGGTTTGTGTTCAAGATAATACACTCTAAGTATCTTTAGGGCACCTCTATTAACCCCATTCAAGATGTAAACAAA
>CAZXYA010000625.1:0-5223 GCA_964644655.1 uncultured Saprospiraceae bacterium
ACCGCTACGAATCTAAGCCATTTTACGAGCGTAATTTTGCCCTCTTTAGATTTGCCACTGTTGGCAGTTGGGCATCCAATGCCGTTTCTGGAATTACAGAGTCCGCCAAAATCTTTGCCTTTATGATTGGCATTATTGGTTCTTTGGCTTTTGGAAATGTATTGGCGTTTATTATTACCGTTATTGCCATCATTGGTATGGAATTATTACACCGTTTTATCGCTCGTTCTTATTTTAAGGAATTTGTTTTGAACAATGGTCATACTCGTGAGCAAACAGGGAATTTACTAGGAATGGCACTATGTCTATTGATTTCAGCAGGATTGAGTATTGCAGGTCAATTCGACGTTTTGCGTATCGTAATGAATCCCCCGAAAGTGGCGCAAGTAGAAGAAATTGATATGAAAGACATACAAAGCGTCCTCTCTCCTATTGTGGAAGATGCCAAGCAACGAACAGAAAATTACTACAAAAGAAGAAATTACAAAGGACGATTAGCACAAGAAGATAAATACAAATACCGTGAATTTGAATCCCATGCCAAATCAATGGAGGATAGCTTAATGCGTGTAGTCATGCAAGTACCCACCATGAATGCCAAAGCCAAAGAAGAAGCGAGAAAGCAATATTTGGCAGATAAAGCATTATATGAGCAAGAGGTAGAAACTAAAGGTATTGGTTTGTTATTTGTCACTATTCCTGCCATCCTACTCATGTATTTATGCTTATGGTTTGAGGAAAAATACTTGATGAAGAAAAAGGATTATTTGGAAGAAATTTATGGTGCTGCAATAGAAGAAGAATACCGCCATCCTATTGCAATAACAAAACCATCTATTGCAGTACCTACTAATCCTACTGCAACAGCAATAGATATGCAGCAATTGGTTCAGCATTTATCTTTGTTACTGCAACAGCCACAACAACAAAATGGAAATGGGCTATTAAATGGACAAGGTGAAAACGGTGCTGCAACAGATAGCAGTACAGATAATGTAGGCTTTTCTAGTCCAAGTTTATTTCCAGAAGCACAAGAAAAAGCCAAAGAGTTACTGCAATATGTAGCAGCAAAGAAAGGTGATTTTCCAGACGATAAATACACCGTTCTTCATTTTTCCTTTAAAAATGGGCAACCTAAACGCTATACAAGGGATAGAGTAGATTGGTTTGTCAAACATTATGAGGAAAAAGTAGCTATTGCAGAAGAGGAAGAAGTAGGAGAAGAAACAGAAATTAACCGCAAGTCAAAGCTATTATATTGGTTAGAGCGACAAAAGGAATTGTATCAAAAGTTGGGTGTTGCAGTAGCTTAATTGCTGTTGCAGCACCAAGATAGCTACTGCAATAGCCTAAAACCTGTTGCAGTAGCTCAAAGGTGCTGCAATAAAATTATTACAACTGCAATAGGAGGTATTCTGTTGCAACAGGCTACATTTCAAAGAAAAAGTTTCTTCCAAAATGGGAGAAGCTTTTTCTGCTTTTTGTAGAAATTTTACAGTATTTTGCAGTATCAATATCATTCAAAAATTATCATTATGTCAGAAGAAAAAAAACGCAAACGAGGCAGACCACCCAAAAGAAATAAAGAAGCAACCATTCGCTTTACTATGGATATGCCTGTTGATTTTCATGCTCAAATCTTGGATAGGATAGAGGAGAGTGGGCAGACTATGAAGGGGTATTTTATGGCTTTGGCTAGGAGAGATTTGAGGGATAATTAAATTCCATCATAAACATTTTAATTTATTATATACTTCACTAATCGACCAAATGAAAACGATTAACTCTCTGATAGCATATGCTCCTAAAAGGACTCTAGTCTCAGAAGGAAGTGGTTTTTCCTTTGTATTATATTGGTTATTAAATGTTTATGAAAAAAAGTGTTTGAGAAACACTAAATTTGACACAAAAGTCTGGTAAAATATATATTTTTACAAATGTAATTTTATTTTAACTCTCTCTATAAACTAGCTAGTTTTAATTTAATCCTAGTCTTTAGTTTATTACTAAACAATTAATTTAAACCAGATGGCAAAAACAGTTAATGGGGCATTCACAAAATTTAATGAGGATTTTGTTAACTTAGATTCAGAAGAAACTCCTACCGCAATCAAAAGTAGAGATTGGCTAATCAAACAATTAGAAAAATTACCAAATACAATCAAAGATTTCCCCAAATTATATGATGGCATGCATGTCAAATTTGGTTCGTTTGCTAGAAGAACTAAAATTAGACCTTTAGATGATATTGATTTAATACTTACTTTTAGTGCAGAATATTCAACACAGACAGTCATCACGTATGGGAAAAATCATATAATTAATGTGCCTGAGGAAGCAAAAACTTTGAGAAAGCTATGTAATTATGATAATACATTAAATTCAATAAAATTAGTTAATAAAATTGTTTCGTCACTTGACAAAATCGAACAATATAAATCAGCTAAAAAACACAGGCGGCAAGAAGCTGCTACACTTAAATTAAAATCTTATGACTGGAATTTTGATATAGTTCCTGCTTTATATACGAGTACTGGATATTATTTAATTCCTGATGGTAGTGGAGGATGGAAAGCAACAGATCCAAGAGTTGACCAGAAAAAAACAACAGATATAAACCAAAAACATGGAGGTAAAATTCTTCAAATAATCAGGACGCTAAAATATTGGAATATACATGCGCAAATGCCAACTATACCTTCATATCTTTTTGAAAGTTTAATTCTTAATTTTTTTAAAAATACAAGTGAAGACGATGTATCAAAATATATTGATGTTAATATCATCAATTTCTGGCTTCATTTAAAAACAGAAATCTATTCTTCAGTATCAGACCCTAAAGGATTTCAAGACGATTTAAATTATTTAGACTATGACGATAAAGTGAAAATATCTAATAAGGCAAATGATGCTTATAATAAAGGACTGGAAGCTTACAGAATTGAAACAAAAAAGGAAGACCAAAAAAAAGCCATTAATAAATGGCGTGAGATATTTGGTGATAATTTCCCTAAATATGAATAAAAATATATTACTATGAGCAAAATTGTTCCATTTCAATCCGATTATATAACAGTAAAGAAATTTGAAAAAACTGCCTTCTATTTCTTGTTACTATCCGCAGTCTTAATTGGAGTATTGTGGTTAGCTCCTAAATTAAACTTAGACACCTCAATTAAATCTTGTCTTTCTCCATTTAAAGAATATGTAAAATCTTTAAGCTATGTTTCGATGATAGCTTATCTAGGATTATCTTTGATAGCTAAATTTCTTTTTAAAAATGCTGAGAAAACTAAACGTGATGATTTAATAGATAATTCTTTTGGGACATCCTATTCTAATGAAAATTCTTCTGGATATTATAATAATGAAGAAGTAACCATTGGTATTAAAAAATTAGCACTTAATGCTTACGAAAGTTCTTTTCATACAGAGAACACCTTAAAAAAAATGTTATTTAAAATGTCCTTAAAAGTTCTACTAATCATAATTCCATTCTCGCTCTCTATTTTCTCATCTGGAGGTGCAAACGTGGTGCGATTAGGATTTGAAATGAGTATTCCTGCAATAATGCTTATTCAATTAGCCACTACGATGGGTTATTTTAATGGTGTAAGAAATATAAATGAGAGGTTTAAAGTAGAATTAATTAATATCGGCAAATCTGAATTAGAAATCAAAGACTATTCTAAATTATTAATCCCCACTTTTGAATATTACAATATAAAATCATGGGCAAATATCAATTTAGATGAAAAAATATTTGAAGAATATAATGCCGAAATATCTGAAAAATGGCTAAAACGTAAATTAAGTTTAGAAATTTAATAGCTTTTACTCCCTTGCTATTCTAAAAGATATAGAATGAGATTTATGCACTAATTATATTGAATGAAGTTTCACTTATCATTTTTTAAATAACCTCAAAAAAAACAATTTTCTTTTGTACGCAAAAATACTGCGTAGTGCATTTGTAATATTGTGATATAATAATTTTCATCACTATTCAACACTAAAAATGTCAAAAAATAAAAAGCTAATTAAAAATGAACTTGAAGCATTATCTAAATTAGGCAATATCATCCTATTAAAAGCTTCATTAGACGAAGGAGGGCAGTTATCAAAAGAAGAAAAAAATAGAATAGAATCCCACGATGATTTTAAACAATATTCAAAAAAATCTAGTGGCGTAAAAGCTGACTATCAACAATGGTTTACAAAAGCCTCATCAGTAGTTAAACGACTTATTCCAGATAGATACGAAGAATTCATAGAACTCTATAGAAAGAAGAAAAAAAATAATAAGACTGATACTACAATGCCAACAATTAGTGATTATTTACTTGGGGTAAAGCTTATTAGAGGAAAAAAAACAATGAGTACTTTTGGTAATTTCTTTTCCAAGATGGAGACTCAAATTAATATTTTACAATCCTGTATTCCTATGATTGATTCTAAATTATCAAATATTGAAGGAATACTTTTATTTGAATTATTCGACACAGAATTACAAGCAGCAAAAGATTTACTAAAGAAAAAATATTACAGAGCTGCTGGCGCTTTAGCAGGTGTAACTTTAGAAATCCATCTTTCAAAAGTATGTGCTAATCATGGACTAACATTCAGAAAAAATAATCCTACAATATCAAATTTTAATGAGGAATTAAAGAATAATTCGATTATTGATACTCCAACATGGCGACTGATTCAGCGATTAGGAGACATCCGAAATTTATCAGTTCATTCCAAAGAAAGAGAGCCAAGAGATAGTGAAATAGAGGACCTAATTATAGGTTGTGAAAAACTTATAAGTGAATTAAATTAAATATTCTATACTCAATGGAAAATTTTCATTATTTCGGAATTGCATTCTTAGGTTTTATTTTCTTAGCTTATTTAGCAAGCCTATATGCTCCTAAAAAGTCTAATAATCCAGAAGAAACCGATTTTGGAAACCTATTGGGTTATCTTAAATTCATTCTAACGGTTACAATTACTTGTATTGGACTTATTATTGGTCTATTTGCCTTCTTTTTTTGGGAAGATAAAGAACAACTTATTGCTCAATCTTCAGATGCAATTGAAGAAGTCAAAGAAGATGCTAATTCTAGGTTTGACAGCCTTGAAAATGATGTTTATCTACAAGTAGATGCTGAATTAGATAAGATTTTTCGCTCATCCCCAAAATAGGGTGAATTAAGAAAAAAGTACGATCTTTGAAAT
>CAZXYA010000626.1:0-5223 GCA_964644655.1 uncultured Saprospiraceae bacterium
TATCGACCCAGCCTTTTAAAATAGCTGGCATATCAAACCACCACATTGGAAAATTGAAAATTAATACATCAGCAGCAGCTATTAAATCCATTTCTGTTAGCAAGTCGGGTGCAAATAACTGATTGTTTTGTGCATTGATTTGTTCAACTGCATACTTATAATAAGTTGCTTCAGATAATGCGGTGAAGTCATGTTTTCCACCAACAGGATTAAATCTTTTTTGATATAAATCAGAGATGGTAACCCTATGTCCCTTAGCCTCAAAAGTAGATTTAACTAAACTAGCTAATGCAGAACAAAAAGAATGTGGATTCTCGTGAGCATGAACAATTAAAATATTCATAATTTAAATGACTTATAGGTTTATCTTACTACTATTGGTAAAAGACTGGAATAAAAATAATAATTAATTTAATTAATAGTTAACTATATTAACTATTTTTTCTAAATTTATGCTTATCGCTTTAAAAACTAAGCGTTTAATGAGCTAATAATCAATGAAATGGAAGGCATAAAATTTCAACATAATCTAAAATTCACGAAAAGTGACCCAAATTTAAGAGGTTTTCAAGAAGCCATTTTTAGTGTTTCGAACATTGATAAATGGATTGATTTTCTAAAAAATATTTGTGGGTGGAAACTGCAAACTAGAAATCAGGGGATTACAGATTTAAATAAACTTTGGCATTTAGAAGATTCTGTAAAAATAGAATCAGCCTTGATGTATAATGAAGGAGACAAAGAGGGCTTCATTCGATTAGTTGCTTTTAAAAATGTGCCGCAAGAACAGATACGGTCCAGTGCCAATACTTGGGATAGTGGAGGTATTTTTGATGTTAATATTCGCACAAAAGATATGTCCGTATTATTTCCAACTCTCCAAAAAGAAGGCTGGAATGCCTATGCTGACCCTTTGCGTTATACTTTTAATATTTATGATGTAGAAGAAGTTTTAGTCAGAGGATATGACGGTATAACAATGGCAATGATGCAGCGATATGCGCCACCTTTAACAAAATTTCCTCACTTAAGAATTACCAGTCGATTATTCAATTCATCTATTATAACCCATGATTTAGAAGAGAGTTATGATTTTTTTGCTAATAAATTAGGTTGGTCCCTATTTTTTGAAACGAAAGGAGATAAACGCCCCAATGGAAAAAATGTGCTTGGCATTCCACCAAACATAAATGGAAGTGTTGAGGTGCCTATTTATATTATGCGCCCCGATATAGATAATTTTGGCTCCGTTGAAATATTAGAACTAAAACAGTTAAAAGGAAAAAATTGTGCTGCCTTGGCAAAACCGCCAAATCTTGGTATTCTGATGTTAAGATTCCCTGTCAAGGACGCAGAAAAATATGCAAAAGAAATTGAAAGTAGGGGAGGAGTGTTAGCTTCTTCTGTCCAAACTTTAGATATAGTTCCTTACGGAAAAGTAAAAATATTTGCCATCCAATCTCCTGCAGGAGCATGGTTGGAATTTTTAGAATTCATCAAGGATTGAAGGATGGAAGGACTGAAGGTTAGGCATGTGCTACTGACGTCACTTCTTCAGCCCTTCTAACCCTCAATCCTTCAATCCTTATCAAATGCCATTATTTTATAAAAGAATTACATTAGTCGTTGCAGACATCGAACGTTCTTTAAAAGTCTATGGAGATATTCTAGGTTTTACGACCAATTACATCAAAGATTCTGCGGATGACTCCTACTCTTATCCTGTTTTTAATGTTCCCAAAGGTGCAAAGATTCGATTTGGTGCTTTTGATAGCCCAACCCAAGAACGAACTTTAGGGCTGACGGAGGTCAAAGGTTGCCCTTTGCCAAAATATGAAGGGATTAGAATGCATTCTTCGGTGATTCAAGTAGATGATTTGCCTGCAAAAATGGAAAGGATAAAAGCACTTGGCTTAGAAATTACAGAACCATTTATTGATAGTAATGAATATGCTAGTTTTATAGAGCAGTCTTTTGTTGATTTTGATGGACATTTAGTTGTGTTATACGAGTTACTGCCTAAGGAATAAGGATTGCCTGTCTACCGACAGGTAGAAAGAATTTAGGGTTAGAAGGATTGAAGGTGAACTGCTCAGCAAACCTTCAACCCTTCTTTCCTTCACTCCCTCAATCCTTACTAATAATAGGTTTAATAAAAAAGGAAATTACAAAAGCAATGGTTAATAAGACAACTACCACCCAAAAACTCATAGCATAAGACCCTGTTTGGTCGGAAATTAAACCAGTTAGCCACGCGCCAACACCTGAACCTACGCCTTCAAAAACAGAAATAACGCCCCCAATTTTACCTGCTGACTTTACACCAAAAGTAGTAATGATAATATAATTCAACAAAGTATATAAACCACCCCAACCTATTCCAACCGCAATCAAGGAAGGCCAAACAAAAGCCTCTGCATTCATGGCCATTCCGACTGTACCTAACGCAAATAAGGCAACTTGAATTTTAAATAATTTATGTTCGTTGATATATTCTGTGACGACACCTGATAATAATTTGGCAATTAAAATCAATCCGAAAAAGATACTAAACGTATTTTTTGCCGCATCCACCGAAAAATTTAATTCTCTTAAATACAGGAATAAATTACTTATAATCCCCATGATACTGTAGAAACAGCAAATTCCAACTAAGCTAATCGCCCAAAAAACGGGCATTTTGATGGCATCTTTAAAGTGGATTTCTGTTAAACCTGTTTCTTCATCTTTTTCGCCAGTTTGCCCACTTTCTGCTTGTTTGTTTTTATATTTAACTGGTTTCAAAAAGATAAATATGATGACGGCTATAATGATTGGAATAATGGCCTCATATTGAAAAGCTGTTCTCCAGCCAAAAGCTTCCATTAAAGGTGCCCCAATTTGTGGTAAAATCATACCACCAGCAGAGGTGCCGGCCAAAGCTATCCCTATAGCCATTCCTCTACGTTCAGTTACTCGTTGAGAAACCATGATAATGGTTGCTAAAGTACCAGCCATGGAAACCGCAAAAGCAAAAGCAAAGTGAATCGCATACATGTGCCAAGTCACTTGGATAAAAGAATAAAGATAATAGAGGCCAGCCATTAACAATAGCCCTAAAACCATCATTCGTTTTACCCCATATTTATCAATAATAGCTCCCACAAAGGGCATAATAAAAGAGGCAGCGACTAAATTGACAAAATCTCTAAACTTCAATTCTGATTTGGTCCAGCCAAATTCTCCGAGGATAGCCTCATCAAAAACTGTTATCCCTGAAAAGGACATACCGTTTGTGACGATTAAAATAATGGTTCCTAAAATGGCGATGCTGACCACCGATAAAAAAGAAGAATCGGTTTTGTTGGAGGTTGGTATAGTAGCCACGGTTTATGATTTTAGTGGTTTTGAAAGGAAGAAGTCAGATATCAGACCGAAAATTTTTATTTTCTGTCAGAAGTCAGACTTGGTATTTTGTATAAAGGGTAAATCTGACTTCTGACAGTTCATGAAATGAACGGTCTGACTTCTGACCTCTTTATTAAAGAACATTTCGATATTCTAAAGGTGTATCATAAGGCGTAATTTTTATCCCATCTTTTCGAACTAACTCCATTACCTCCAACCCGTGGTCGGAAAGTGTTTCTATTAATTGGAAAGTCATACCAGGTCCAATTATCCCAAGATGATTAACGGTAAATTGGTCTGTTTCCATCAAGGTATATTCTGCTGTACCAAATGCTCTAAAAGTTAAGTCATTAAAATCGAAAACTAAAGCCTCATTGTCATTAGTAACCTCAGCTTTGCTAAACTTTTCTGGAATTTGAACCGACTGTAAAAACGCTTTACTTTTCCCATCTGATGTTATGTAAAAAAACAAAGGTTTTAGCTCCATTTCTGCTTCCGTTTTGCCTGGAGGGATATAATAACTTTCTTCTAAAATATACAACCCTTCATGGTCTGCAGGTCGATTGATAATTTTATGGTCACAAATGGCAGTTACATGTTTTGCATAGGGATGGATTTGTTTTCCAGCCTGTCTTTCTCGCTCGACTTGTGCTTGATTATCTAAAGTGCCGCAAAGAATTTCCGTAAATCGTTTTAATATTTTGTCCATTTTATTTCTTTTAGATGAATTACAGACGAATTCATTCAACCCTGAACGGATAAATTTCTTTTAAAGTTTTAAACTATAAAAAGCAAATTATAAAAATATAGTTTGTACGGATTGAGCGGATTTAAATACGGATTTTTGAAAACCTTATTAAGAAATCCGTATTAAATCGGCTAAATCCGCCTAATCCGTACAAACTATCCTACTAGTTTTGTTAATTAAAAATGCTATATCATTTTCTAACTTTTATACGTACAAGTCGAATTTTAAATTAACTTTTCGAAAATCTCATAATAAAAACCACTTGGCGTTTGCAATACACAAGCTTTACCCTTACCTAAAAATGAGTCTTTAATAGCTCTAATATCTGAAATAATATTGGTATTAATAGCTTTTGCTCGCTCAACAACTTGGTCAATGTCTCTTGTTTGAAAAGTATACATTCCTAAACCTTGATTTGGCAAGTGACTCGGTACCCCCGTATCAATGGCATTCCCATCTTGGAATTCTAGCAAAATGACATAGTTTTGCTCCCATTTTTTTGGCCATAGACTGGTAAATCTATAAGGTATCCCAGGCCCAGTTCCCAAAGCAGAACCTTCCGATGTTTTCCAAACAGCATCCAGAAGCGGATAAAAATCCAAGACTTCCGTGTAAAATTTCATCTCTGCTTCCGTGTCTTTAACGACTAAAGCAGAATACCCTGGACCACCAAAACCATCTTTGGGGTCACACGGGGCTAAAGGCGAAATCCCTACCCGTTCAATTCCTACCACATGTAAATAATCAGGGCCTTGGTAAATTGTTTCTATATATTGCCCAGGCACACCGTCTGCTCTGACTATATCGCCAATCTGCATTGGTGCCATGGCTTTAATTCCATGTTCTTTTAATCTTTTGTCAACTCCTTTGGCATCGGTGGTTGGAAATCCTAAGGAGAAGGAACCGATTTCGTAAGCATTATAGCTCTTATGGATGTGAGGCGTTGATGTTTTTAAATGTAGAATGCGCATTTGCACCAGACTTGGAACACTAGCACGATACAAATGATAAACATCATAATCCACTTCTGCTGGAATTTTCCACAAGTCTTTTTGCCCAGCTTTGACTTCCTCACTTAATTCAAAAGG
>CAZXYA010000627.1:0-5207 GCA_964644655.1 uncultured Saprospiraceae bacterium
CTGAATTTTCAAGCAGCTTTTTTCCAGCTTCATAAAAAAAGTGTACGGTAGAGAAATCTCTTATAAATAGAAGTAAAGTGAAAAATTTCAAATGCCAATCTTGCCTATTTTACTAAGCTCTTTCTTAAGCTCTTTAAAATTTACTGGTTGTAAAGTATGACCAAACATCATTAGCACTTGATTTACCTTAGTCATGCTCAAGTTTTCTTTTCCTTGTTCAATTTTTCTAACCACAGTGAGTCCCACACCAGCTTTTTCGGCTAATTCGACTTGCGTTAGATTCAGCTGTTTTCTCCGCTGTTTTACAAATTTTGGTAAATGCTTCATAATTATATGTCTTTGCGTATAAATTGATGTACCTGACAATATTATATGCTTTTACATATAAATATAAGAAAAGTTTTCATTTTATATGCAAATGCATATAAAAACGATTTAAACTTGGAAATTATATGCCAAAACATATAAAATAATAATAATCCTAATTCCTTATTAATCAACTAATCCAAACTGGAAAATAGTTCTCCACTTTCCATTTCCCATTTTCTTTAATTAAGATTAGTGTTTGACCAGATCCACACGTACCTCCACAAAAATAATCAAAAGCAACAATAGCTCTATTACCATCTAGAATTGGTCGCCCTATTATTAAAAAACCTGCAGAATTTTCGAATTTTGAATAGTATTCATCCCAATCATGAAAATTCACGCCTAGAATACAGTTCAGTTCTTCTTCGTTGATTAAGGATCTTTCCATGCTAAAGCTATCACCCCATATATGGTTTGAATTGTTCAACATCAAATAGTCGACAACTTTATCTGCATCGAATTCTACAGTGACGTTCGTAAAATAATCCGACAAGTCTAAAGAACCAGATGTAGAATGAGACAACTGTGAAATATGGATTAAATCTTCATGACTATATAAATCGTCTAGAATAACATCTACTATTAAGTACTCTTCTTGAACATCTATGGAACTTTCTGCCAATTCAAAATCAGAACAAAGATCATCATTGTTACAGGCAGATAATAATAAAATGGAAAGTAGAAGAATTGAAAATTGATTACTCATGTTTTATATTGTTTTTCTAAAAGGTTAGCAATTTACAAATCAAATATCTAGTCATCAAAAGTTCAAAATAATTTGAAAGTCCTAGTTAAGTTAATGTGTCGATATTGAACTGGCCTATAGGTAAATTATTCACTTCTTGATAATTGTCTAGACTTCTAAGTTAGTATAGATTTCCAAAATTTGAATTCCAAAATTATTGCATAACCACTTCGCTAAATTTTAACAAATACATATGCCTAATATATTAAATTCTATCGAAGAAAAATACTTCTCAAGCAACACAGATAGTTGATGAGTTAACTATTTAGTGAAAATTATAATGCCCTTTACATGAAATAAATGACACAATATCCTTCTCTATAGCATAGCTTAATCTATCACCATCAGGATAGCGATTTGTTATTCTTTTTGATGCCTCTTTCCCTCTGCCTTTTAAATTTTCAGTTCTTCCCATTCCCCCAGAAAAAGGATGCAATTCAACATCTTTCATAAGAGATAATATATACTTATACATTTTATACTCATTATTCTTCCAATTCATCAACTGCTCAAAAAAATAATCACTTATGTTTGCTTCTAACTTAATGAACCCCAAAAATTTTATCAACTGCTCCTTGGAAGCTATTATTTTGCTTATAGAAATCTCTGCCCACTCTTTCATTTCTTCAGAATCAAGACTTTGTTCTGCACATACATTAGGGACTTTGAATAATAATTCATTAACATCATTTATTGCTAGGACTTCTATAAAACTAGCTTTCCAAAACTCATGTGAATCAAGACTAATAACTGGAAAACTTTTAATATGAGCAACTGGCAATCCAAATGGAGTTTCTTTAGTAGGACAATCATCTCCGACTAGCTTATATTCACTCTTGTAAAATGTTTCCATTTCATTCACTGTCAAATCATCTAAATACGGTGGATTAAGAAAAGTTAGCACCGCCCTTTTAAGATCCTTATTAGTAAAATCACCAACCACTTGGACAAATTTCATTTCTGCGGTTAATTGTTGGGAGGAGAGATTAACAGCAAATCTTATTTTTTTAAATCCGTATTTTGAATTTGCTTCTTTAAAAGTATTTAGAAGAATTTTAAACCTTTGCTCTACTTGACTCACATTATCCGACAAAGGCAAAAAAGAAAGCTCATTAAAAATCAACTCCATAACTATAATAGTTTTAAAAGCTGATGAGCCCATTCATCTAATAACCCATCAGGTTCCTCGCTTAAAACACCCTCTTTGCTCAATTCGATATCAGTAATTTCTGAATACTGCTCTTGCTCTTTCACTACTTTTTTGAAATAAAAAAAACTCACTTTATCTTTTTCCAGATATTTTCCCTTTACACCGACTCTTATCCCATTCATAATATGATCGCTATGGGTTTCAATAATAATTTGAACATCATTTTGAGCAACTAAAGATATCAATCTACCTAGTTCCGCTTGGCCTCTAGGATGTACATGACTTTCTGGATTTTCGATAATAATTAAACTTCCTGGACTGGCTTTAAGAAGTGACACAATAACTGGGAGTGAATATGTTATTCCAAATCCAACATTTTCTGGCTTGAAGCGATTTGTAGAACCATATGTAGGTTGATTATACACATATTCAAGAAGTACTTCATCTTGATTAATTGAAGTTGTTCTTACATTAATTCCAGGTGAAATTTCCCCAAGCCACAAATTTACTTGATTAATGAGTGTTTTGTCAACTAGTACTTTATTCGTTATATTATCTTTTATGAACGATTTTGGATGTAATACATTCTCAAATGCTATTTCATCATCGTAAAATGTTTCGATAAAATGAACTGCATACCTGCCATCTGAACCTATATTTTTTAGTCTTACAACTTCACTATTGTTTTTAGGATAAGTTGACTCTGGTTTAACACGAGAAGCATTTAAGTATTGAAATTTATCAGAAAATAATCCGCTATTAGATTCAGACTCTTTTATTTTTTTTTCAAAATCTAATTTATTGTTTGGAGGAAGTGCATCTTTCTCTACTCCATATTTATACTGAAAACAAATATTAAAATCGCCATTTAATTGCAGATTAAACTCTAAGCACTCGTTTTTAGCATATTGATAGAATGCATCTTTACTATTTCCTAAGTTAATATATTTGCCACGAAGATCAAGCCAACCTTTGACTTTTCCAGATTCAATATTGCTTTGCCTCAACAATAAAAGACTTTGTATAAATGAACTCTTACCTTGACCATTTAAACCTAATAAGACATTCAAATTGCGTAATGGGAAATATTTTGATTTTATTGACTTGAAATTTTTAATTTCAATAGATTTAATCATCGCTTATAGTTTCATTAATTAAATTAGCAATTTTCATATGCCTGTAATAAACTCTATTTTTATCTCCGGTAGCACTTGTTACAGACTTGAAAAATTCATCGCCTTTTGACAATTCATTTCTGAGTTTTTCTTTAAAAGTGTTTTTCTTTTTCAAGACTACCTTTTCTTCTTTTTCATTTAAAAAGGCCAATTGAGTAGAAAGTGCATCAAATAAAGCTTTATTGATAGGAGGAAGTCTTTCATAATTTCCACGAACTTTACGAAAAGCTTCAGAACCGAATATCTTCTTTGCTAAAAGCATAGATGAATTATATGCAGCTTTAATTCTCATCAATTCTTCTTCTTCTTTATTATAGATTTCAGCCATTGCCTTACTCATAAAAGAATCTAAATCTTGGCCATATTCTTTTGTTCCATAGTTGTCAACCCCAAGCATATAAAATGCTAAAAACCGATTTGCAAAATCTCTATCAAGCATTCTTTCTGTCTTAATCCTATTTTCTGTTGCCTCAAGAAAAGCTTTTATTCTTGCCAATTCGTAAACAAATGTTGAGGGGCGGCCTTGAAATAAAGCATGCCTTATTTCCTGTGCTTCCAATATTAATCCTCCAGTATTAATTCTCTTAAAAATATTAAATTTAACATCCGTAGGAGTTCCTGGCATTATTTTATAAATGACTACTTGAGATTCTTCTATTACGCGCTGCAGGTCTTCAGGAAGGTCATCCCAATAACTACCATTTAAATGAGTTAGAAATTCTAAATTAGTTAATGGTTGTGTCTTATCCACAACAAAATTACGGATACTGCTTAATCGCTGTAGTCCATCTACAACTAACCAATTACTATCATTACTTGCATCAAAAAAGAAGGCAGGAAGTGGGAAACGAATAAGTATAGATTCTATCAACCTGCTTTGTTTAGTTCTATCCCAAAGATCATCTTTTCTCTGAAAATAGTTCTCTGTATTCATTTGAATGCTTTTTCTTCCAATTCTTTTAATTAAAGTATCCAATGAAGGAGTTTTTGTTTCAATCTTTATAAAGGTAGGGTCAAATGGCTTATTCATTACAGGCAACTGTTCCTCAACCTGCTCCTTTTCAGTTCCATCGCCCGCATCAACAACCTCAGCAGCGGCTAATTTCTTAGATATATTTTTATTATCCATTTTGTACTATATCAATTATATATTATATAATACGACATTTATTAGTTTAAGTTGATTTAGACAACAATCATTTTTCCTCTACATCAATCCCTTTTCCTCGAATTAATTATCCTAAGACTTTTTTTAACTTAATGCTTTATTACTTAAAAAAAAGAAGGATACAATTTATTTGTTGTTATACACCCTGTTAATTTCATATATACTTTAATCATTTGATTATAGCAACTCAGTACAGCTCAATACAGCTCAATACAGCTCAATACAGCTCAATACAGCTCAATAATGCCATTGCAGTTTCCTACCTTATTCACGACGACTTTTTCCCACAAAATACAAATAAAAACTATTTCAAAATAAAGCATTTTATAGGTTCGAACTTCACAAACGACTAATACCCAAATCCCCCGGACAAGGGATAGTAGAGAGGGCGCTTTTTCGCGTCCGTCCGTGCAGAGCTGGCGGGTGTGCCTAGGACCGTAGTGAAACGAAGTCTCGAATAGCCCGGTGCTGACGCTTTTCAGTCAGCATGGCCCCACATCAAAAAAAACATAGCCTAGAAATTGTACTAAACCATCTCCATTGACTCAGGCTCTGAAAATTTTAATTTAATCTTAGTGGCTAACTTATTGTCAGTAGAGG